>JBBTLH010000102.1:0-8788 GCA_038068755.1 Candidatus Omnitrophota bacterium | reverse complement strand
CCGAGTTCTTCAGCCGCCGAGCTGCGAAAGACCTTCGCCGTTAAGAAATCGACTCGGAGTGAGAAAAATGACAGAAGCGGCAAGTCAGGCCTTATTCAAAAAGTTCGTCTGCCGGACAGGAGACTTGCGTAGCTCGTTATCCGAGGAGTTTTGCGATCTCTTCTGCGGCACGGCGGGAGGCGCCGGGGATGCCCAGGGTATTTTTTAGAGCGTAGAGTTCTGCGTGGACCTTCCTTAATTCTTCTTTATCTTCCAAAAGCGAAATAGCTACCTTTGCTATTTTTTTCGGTGTCGCGTCAAACTGCACCAGCTCCGGCACTATTTTCTGGCCGGCAACTACGTTGACTAATCCGATGTGGGGGATCTTTATGAACATCTTGGCTAAAAGCCAGCTTAAGAACGATACTTTGTAGATGATGACCATCGGCTTATTGAGGATAGCAGTCTCAAGCGTGGCTGTGCCTGAGGCGACAAGTACAAAGTCTGACGCATGGATTCCGGCATAGGTCGTGTCGTCTATGACCTTGTAAGGGAAATCTATCTTTGTTCTATCAATGATCTGTTTAAAGGTCTCGCGTTTGACCGTGGTGGTACGGCATATGAGGAATTGCGCGTCGGCTATCTTTTTGTAGATCTCCTGGGCCGCTTCCAACATCACGGGAAGGTGGTTTGTGACTTCGCGTTCGCGTGAACCCGGAAGGATGGCTATGATCCTGCCGCTTTTTTTCATCCCTATCGCGTCTGAGAGTTGTCCACGGTCCATAGTGGGCTTGACGATATCTAAAAGGGGGTGTCCTACGAATTTAACGTTGAATATATTGTCCCTGTAAAGTATTTCTTCAAACTTAAACAGAACCAGCATAAGGTCTACGTTTTTTTTAATGAACTGTGTGCGTTGGCTTCCCCAGGCCCAGACTTGCGGGCTGATGAAGTAGGCCACTTTTATTCCCATCTTTTTTAAAGCGCCTGCCAGCCGCAGGTTGAACCCGGGATAATCCACCAGGATAGCCGCGTCGGGCCTGATCTCCTTTGTTTTCTCAAGGAGATCAAGGAATATCTTTTTGAATTTGGAGTAGTTTTTCAGTATTTCGGAGAAACCAACGACCGCAAGCGCCGTAAGATCGCAGGATATGTCCACTCCCGCGGCCTTCATGTTTTTTCCGCCGAGGCCGTAAAAGAGGGCATCGGGATAGATATTTTTTAGCTGGAGGACGAGGTTGGCTGCGTGGATATCTCCTGAAGCCTCGCCGGCTACAACTAGTATTTTCTTTTCCATAACAAGCACCTCAATGTGCGCCGAAGGCGCATATTTAGCGCAGTCCTTGTGAGCGCATGCGAACGAGGAGTATCTTTTTCATGCAAAGCTCTTGTGGCGGATCAGATTGCAGATCTTGGTGGCGAGCTTGAGGGCCTCGTATGCCTCTATCCCTGAGACGACCGGTTTTCGGTTATTGCGTACGCAGATGACGAAGGATTCAATCTCTTTTTTGATGGGCTCGTCTTTTTCTATGGGGATGAGGGTTTTGACAATAGCCGCTTTTTCTTTTTTGTAGCAGAAGGCTTCCTGCGCCTGATAGTCAAGAGAGATGTAAGTATCTTTTAAAAATATCCTGATCTTGCGTAACGGTTCATCAGAGATGCGCGAAGCAGTCAGATTGACAGTGCAGCCGTTTTTGAAATTCAGGCGGACATTGGCGATGTCTTCAAAAGGCGTCAGCACGCTGACGCCCACAGCATCAATACGTTTGACCTTGGAGTTAACGAGTCCCAGCACAATGTCTATATCGTGGATCATCAGGTCAAAGACTACGCCGATATCAAGCGAACGGTTCGGGAATGGGCTTAAGCGGTGGCATTCAATGAAGCGGGGGTTGTTGGCAAGCTTCTGCGTTGCCATGAACGCGGCATTGAATCTTTCCACATGTCCTACCTGCAAGATGACCTTGTTCCTGCGGGCCAGCCTGATAAGGATGCGGGCGTGCCTCAAGTTGTCCGTAATGGGTTTTTCTATTAAGACATGTTTTTTCTGCAAGATAGCGTATCTGGCTATTTCAAAATGGGTTTTGGTTGGAGTGGCGATGCTGACCATATCCACTTGGGATATGAGTTTCTTATGATCCGAAAAAGCGCTGGTGTTGTAAGCGGAAGCTGCGGCAGCCGCTCTTGCGGGGTCTATATCACAGGCACCTATTAGTTTCAGGTGGGGTATTTCGGTATAAATCCGGGCATGAATGTTACCCAAGCGGCCTACGCCAATGACACCAGCTTTGAGTTCTTGTGACATGTACTCACTTATAACAAATATCTTGAGGGATGTCAATATGTGTGATAATATAAACCACTTATTAGCCATCCCATTCAAGCATAAGGAGTTTCGTGCCTACAGAAAGAAAACGTTGGCTTCAAGACTACAGGGATTTGTTTGCGTTTACGCGGCCGCATCTAAAGCTTTTGATCGTTGCGGTATTCGCGATGCTCTGTTCAACTATTTTTGACGGTGTTTCCATGGGTATGATAGTACCTTTTTCGGATAAGATATTGTCTAACAGCAAGATCGTTGTCCCGGCAAAGCTGCCAATATTCATAGAGAGTTTCATCGCCCGGGTCAACGATATGTCTCAGCTATCTCTCTTGTACTGGATGTCGGGTTTTCTTGTCGTTTTATTCCTTTTTAAGGGGTTTTTTTCGTACATGCAGTCAAAACTTATGTCGGATGTCGGCCAAAGGGTCATGCGGGATATCCGCTCCAGGCTTTATGAAAAATTCCAAAGCCTGGACCTTGAGTATTTTTCAAGAAAACGCAGCGGCGAACTTATATCCAGGATCACCAATGACGTTGGCATAATAGAAAACGCCGTTTCCTACGGGTTTACGGATCTCGTTTATCAGACGTTTCAGATCATTTTATTTTCCATCATCGTAGTTGTTATTTATTGGAAGCTGGCCATTGTGGCGCTTATGATGGTCCCGTTTATCTCCATACCGATCGTGCTTGTCGGCAGAAAACTCCGCAAGATCAGTAAGTCCACTCAGGAGAAGATAGCGGACATCAATTCTCTGCTCTATGAGACTATATCCGGCGTCAGGATAGTGCGCGCTTTTGGCGCCGAGAGCTATGAAGTTTCCAAATTTACAAAACAGAACCAGGAGTATTACAAATTAAACATGAAGTCTATCAAGAGGACGTTAGCTTTGGGCCCTGCTACGGAATTCATCGGCGTTATCGGCGGTGTCTTCATTTTGCTCTATATCGGCCGCCAGGTGATCAGCGGGACTCTTTCATTCGGTATTTTCGGCCTGTTTTTGGGGTCTGTGATGATGTTGATAAGGCCTTTTAAGAAATTGAGCGCTGTGAGCGCTATTATGCAAAAGGCCTTTGCCGCGTCAACCAGGATCTATGAAGTCCTTGAGTTGCAGCCGAAGATAAAGGACGATCTCTCTGCATGGTCTCTGCCTGATATCAAGGATGGCGTGGAAATGAAGGATATATGGTTCAAGTACGAAGAGGCCGAGGTTCTTAAAGGAATAAACTTAACATGCCGGCGCGGAGAGGTGCTCGCCATTGTGGGCCCCAGCGGCGTTGGCAAAAGCACTCTTGTGGATCTTATTCCGCGTTTTTATGATCCCCAGAAGGGCGCGGTGCTTGTAGATGGCAGGGACATACGCACTTTTAACATAAAATCACTTAGGCAGCATATCGCCATGGTGACCCAGGAGACCATTCTTTTTAATGATTCGGTAAAAGATAATATCGCCTACGGCAATAGGGACGCGAATTTTGAAGAGATAGTTGAAGCAGCTAAAAAGGCGTTCGCGCATGAATTTATCCTGAACCTGCCTCAAGGTTATGACACGTTCATCGGCGACCGCGGGGTCAAGCTTTCCGGAGGCGAAAGACAGAGATTAGCCATAGCCAGGGCCATTTTAAAAAATCCACCCTTGCTTATTCTTGATGAAGCTACATCCCAGCTTGATTCTCACTCAGAAAGGCTTGTCCAAGAGGCCTTAAATATCCTGATGAAGGGTAGGACTGTGTTTGTGATAGCCCATAGGCTTTCTACTATTAAAAATGCCTCCAGGATAGTGGTTTTAAGCGATGGTGGCATTGTTGAAGAGGGTACTCATGAGGAACTTTTAAACCAATCCGGCCTCTATAAGCGCCTTTATGACATGCAGTTTCAGGCTTAACCCTGATTGAAATTTTTATTTGAAATTAAAGGCCTTTGTGTTATATTATGAGGGTTTCGCATTAAAAAATGAAAGGAGAAACAAACCTTGACTACTACAGAATTGATCAAACAGTTATTGGAAGCGGGTGTCCATTTTGGGCATCAGACCAAGAGATGGAACCCAAAGATGAAGCACTTCATCTTTGGCGAGAAGAGCGGTATTTACATTATTGATCTGGAAAAGACGGAAAAGTTCTTAAACGAAGCGAAGGTCTTCATCTCCGAAGTGGCAGCCCAGGGCAAGGCCGTTCTTTTTTTGGGGACTAAAAAACAGGCCCAGGAAGTCATTGGGGAGGAGGCGAAACGTTGCGGCGCGTTTTTTATCAATCACCGTTGGCTGGGTGGGCTTTTGACCAACTTTCAGACTATCAAGAAGAGCATCAAGCGTTACAAAGAGATAGAGCAGATGGAGAAGGACGGCATCTTTAACTCCCTTACCAAGAAAGAAATAGCCTCACTTAAAAAAGAGAGGGAGAAGCTTCTTAAAAATCTCTCGGGCGTTATTGAGATGGATAGGCTACCCGGAGTTATTTTTATCATTGATTCAAAAAAAGAAGAGACGGCGGTGCTTGAGGCCAGGAGGCTTAATATCCCTATAGTCGCCCTCATTGACACCAATTGTGACCCGGACTTGATCAACCACCCTATCCCTGGCAATGATGATGCTATAAAATCCATCAAGCTCATCACTTCTTTTATGGCGGACAGCGTTTTGGACGGCCGTAAGCGTTTTGAAGAAGTCAAATCGGTCATGAAAGAATTAAAAGAAAAAGAAGACAGCGGAAAAGAAGAGGAAGAGGCTTTTGTAGCTCCTGAGATAGAAGAAGAGGTTATCAAAAAACTCGCGCTTGATAAAGAAGAAACCGAAAAAGAAAAAGCCGCGCGGCTGAAAAAGTCCCGCGCAGGAGGAAAGGGCAAGGATTAAGCATGGCTGTTTCTATTGAGATCATTAAGCAACTGAGGGAATTGACATCCGCGTCTGTTTCGGATTGCAAGGCTGCTTTGGATGAAGCCAAAGGTGATATTTATACCGCCGCTGAGCTCTTAAAAAAGAGAGGGCTTGAGATAGCGGCTAAAAAGGCTTCCCGCGTGGCCAATCAAGGCAGGGTAGAAGCTTATATACATCATGGCAACAAGATCGGCGTTTTAGTAGAGGTCAACTCAGAGACGGATTTTGTGGCCAGGAACGAAGAATTTGTCCGTTTTACCAAAGATGTGGCTATGCAGATAGCCGCTACCGACCCGAGGTATTTGAAGAAAGAGGATGTTGGCGCTGACGTGCTCGCGGATCTGAACGATAAACAGAAGAATGACTTTTTTAAAGTTAATTGTCTTTTGAGCCAACCATTCATTAAAGATGATAAGCTAAGCATCGGTGAGTATCTGACGTGCGTCGTTGCCAAGATTGGCGAGAATATCATCGTGCGGCGTTTCTGCCGCTTCAGACTCGGTGAAGATGAAAAGTAAGCCTGCCTATAAACGCGTCGTCCTAAAATTAAGCGGCGAAGCCCTCCAGGGTAAACAACCTCATGGTATTGACGCGGATGTCCTTTTGTCGCTGGCGGCCGAGATCGTTGAGATTCATCGCATGGGCGTCCAGGTGGCTGTTGTTCTTGGCGGCGGTAACATCTTTCGCGGCCAGTCCGGGACCAGGCATTTTAAGATAGAGCGGGCTGTCGGTGACTATATGGGGATGTTAGCTACGGTCATAAACGGCCTGGCATTTCAGGATACCCTTGAGAAAAAGGGAGTGCAGACGCGGGTGATGACAGCCATTGAGATGCACCAGATAGGCGAGCCTTATATACGGCGCAGGGCTATACGGCACCTGGAAAACGGCCGCATCGTTATTTTTGTCGCAGGCACGGGCAACCCTTACTTTACTACGGATACGGCTGCGGCGCTCCGCGCCATGGAGATAAACGCCGACGTTATTCTGAAGGCCACTAAGGTGGACGGTGTTTATACCGCTGATCCCTTTAAAGACAAGAACGCTAAAAAATTTACGAATTTGAGATATCTGGATGTTCTTAAAAAAGGCCTGAAAGTCATGGATGCCACGGCTATAAGCCTTTGCATGGACAATCGGCTTCCTATTGTAGTTTTTAGTTTAAAGAAGTCCGGCAACATAAGACGTATCATCATGGGAGAAAAGATAGGCACAGTGGTCAACTGATCAGAGGTGAGTCATGAATGCAAAAGAAGTCGTCCGTGAAACAGAAAATAAGATGAAGAAGGCGCTGGAGGCAACTCGCCGCAGCTTTGCCGAGATAAGGACGGGCAGGGCCAGCCCGCATCTCGTGGAAGGCTTGCACGTCGATTATTACGGAACGCCGACACTTTTAAAAGCGATGGCGTCTATCACGATACCGGATGCCCGTCTTATTGTCATCCAACCTTGGGACGCATCCATTATCCCTGAGATAGAGAAGGCCATCGCAAAATCTAATATTGGTATCACGCCTTTTAATGACGGTAAGGCCATCAGGCTGCAGATCCCGCAACTTACGGCAGAGCGGCGCGAAGAGCTTAAAAAGGTCGTCAAGGCCATGGCCGAAGAAGGAAGAATTTCTTTGCGCACGATACGCCGCGATGCCAACGAAGCTATTAAAAAACTTGAGTCGGATAAAGCTATTACCGAAGATGACCGTTTTAAATCGCAGGATGAAGTGCAGAAGGTTACCGATAAGTGTATTTTGGAGCTGGACAATTTATTAAAAGAGAAAGAAAAGGAACTTACGGATTTGTAATACGCGGATTAGCACAGATACCCGGCAGATTCGCAGAAAACCTTTTAGATTTCTGACATTAAGGAATAACGATTTCTTGGTTCTTTGAGAATATGAGATAAATTTGGGCCGCTAGCTCATTTGGTAGAGCACCGCCCTCAGGTCAGGGGGCGTTAATGGGTAACCATTAACGAAAAATCTTGTAAATTGCGGGAACGTCTGGGGTATTTCAAGATACTCTGAAAATTTCTCAGAGTAACAATGCTTGAATGCAGATAATCCGCAGCCAAGCCCAAGAGGATTAGAATGGTTCTCTTGGGAAGGTTCAACGACTATAATCAAGACTCCCATTATTTATGGGAGATGGGATAGTCTGATCTGCATGGCGACATGCAGCTAACACAAATGTTTAAGGCGGGTGTGCCGCGTTCGAGCCGCGGGCGGCTCAATAAATTTCCCTCCGCTCGTAAGAGTGGGTGGAAATGAGTCCCAAACGACCCTTATTTTTGACTGCATAGGAAAGTATAAAAATACTTTCCTATCTCCGCCTGCTTTGCTGCGCAAAGCAAAACGGCTGGGGCTGCGAAAATCGCCTATAACCGGCGATAAAAGTCATCGCCGAAGGCGATTTTCTTGCATTCTATTGTGAGGGATAAAATCATCGAGCCGTCTTTCTCCGCTATGGAATCAATGGCGGATTAGGATTGGCCCCGAAAAATCCCGGGGCTTTGCGGGCGGCTCATAAATTTTCGTGAGCTGTTTAATCTGATTGCTGGAAAATGGATATAAAATGGAGTAAAAAGCTAGCTTATTCTGTAGGTCTTTTGGTTTCAGACGGCAATTTATCTAAAGACGGCAGGCATATAGTATTTGTTTCAAAAGATAAAGATTCTGTTGAGAACTTTAAGTTTTGTCTAAATTTGGAAAACAGGATTTCAGTTAAGGACAGTGGATATAATAGAGGCGGAAGATATTACCACAGGAATATTTTTTTGATTTTACGAGAGGTTTATTGGAGAGTCAATATCCTCAAATAAGAGTTAAGTTTGTTTCAGCTAATTTATCATAAGAGTGATTCTATCAAATTACTCAAAAGAATTTATAAGAAGGCCAATGTTTTCTTAAATAGGAAGTTCATAATGGCTAAGTATTTATTAAGTGAAGACAAGGGCGGATGGTGCAATTGGCAGACACGCGAGGCTTAGGACCTCGTGGCAGTAATGCTTTGGAGGTTCAAATCCTCTTCCGCCCATGAAATTTGGAGGGCATATGATTTTATCGTTTAAACAATCGGGGTTGGTTTGAATTCTATAGAAAATTCAAAATGATCTTGGCTAAATTGGAAATTGTTTATTATGCGGGAGTGGCTCAGTTGGTAGAGCGCAACCTTGCCAAGGTTGATGTCGCGGGTTCAAATCCCGTCTCCCGCTCTTTGATTTAATTAACTGCGTTTTTCCCACCCAAAGCTTAACAGGAGGATGTGAATAATGAAGATTATGGATTTTCTTTCGGAAGACGCCATATCGGTTGATCTTAAGAGCGTTAATAAGACCGATGGCATCAAGGAGTTGGTAGATCTTTTGATCAGCGCCGGTGAGGTTGATAAAAAAGACAAGTCTAAGTTAGTAGAACTCCTTTTGGCCAGAGAGGCTCTGGGGTCTACTGCCATAGGCCACAATGTTGGCATCCCGCACGCTAAGGCCGATTGTATCAAGAAACTCGTCGGCGCGTTCGGATTGTCAAGGAAAGGCGTGGATTTTGATTCATTGGACGGAGAACCGGTCTATATCTTTTTTCTTTTGCTGGCTCCCCAGGATTCTGCCGGGCCGC
>JBBTLH010000101.1:0-16261 GCA_038068755.1 Candidatus Omnitrophota bacterium | reverse complement strand
ACACAACACCGGCGCAATTCGCGCTACCAAGCGCATGCCCGCGCCTCCATATGCGCGGGGCGCCGATTAGCGCCGGGTGTAATCATTTTAGCGCTCTCCAACCGATATCTTTTCGGTAATGCATCTTGTCAAAATGTATCAGCGTGACTGCCTCATAGGCCTTCTTGACCACGGCCTTGATATCTTTACCGAGAGCCGTGACCCCCAACACCCTTCCCCCATCGGTATAATATCTGTCCTCCCTGCCTGCCGGCAGACAGGTGTCTTCTGTCTTCTTCGTACCCGCGTGGAATATGACAACATCTTCTAATTTTGCGGCTTGGTCCAAACCATCTATCAGTTTGCCTTTTTCATAAGCATTCGGATAACCTCCTGAAGCTACCACCGCGCAGACACATGCCTTTGGGTTCCATTCCAGAACGGGTTTTTTGGCTTCACCTATAGTCCAAAGCATAGCCTCAACAAGGTCGGAATCCAGGCGCGCTAAAACAGCCTGCGTTTCAGGATCGCCGAAACGAACATTAAACTCCAAAACCTTGGGCCCGCTTTTGGTGATCATAATGCCGGCATAAAGAATGCCTTTATAAAGAGCCTCTTCTTTTTCCATGCCTTTGATGACAGGCATTACGATCTCTTCCATAACGCGGCCCAACAGCGCGTCCGTAACAACAGGGGCCGGTGAATAAGCGCCCATACCTCCCGTGTTCGGGCCTTCGTCATTGTCATTCAACCTCTTATGATCCTGCGAAGACGCCAGAGCAACAGCCTCGCGGCCGTCGGTCAAAACAAGGATGGAGGCCTCTTCGCCTTCCAAAAATTCCTCAATGACTATCGTTTCGCCGGCAGAACCAAAAACCTTTCTCACCTGCATATTGGTCACTGTCTCAAGAGCAGTTTCCTCATCACCACAAATAACCACGCCTTTGCCGGCAGCCAAACCATCGGCCTTGATGACAACAGGAAAGGGCCCAAAATGTTCAAGAGCCTCGATAGCTTCATCAACACTCAAGCATACAACAGATGTAGCAGTGGGAACCCCACAGCCTGACATTACCTGCTTGGCAAAAGCCTTGCTCGCCTCAAGCCGCGCGGCTTTTTTAGATGGCCCAAAGATTTTCAAACCCTCTGACTGAAATTCGTCAACGATGCCCGCAACCAAAGGCGACTCAGGACCGACAATAGTGAAGTCTATCTTTTCTTTTTTGGCAAAAGAAAGAAGCCCTGCGATATCATCAGCCTTGATTGCAACACATTGCGCTATCTGCGCAATACCGGCGTTGCCCGGAGCGCAATAGATCTTTGTGACGCGCTTAGACTGCGCTATCTTCCAGACAAGCGCGTGTTCCCTGCCCCCAGAACCTATGACCAATATTTTCATTTATAAAACCAATTTATCAAATTCTTCTTCTATATTTAAAATAACGAGCCATTGTTTTATATAATCAATGTCGATATTTTCCTGATTTATTTTCCAAATACTTTCGCAATCCTTAACCTGCCTCTCGGAACCGCCTGCGCTCTTGCTCCACATAAGTTTCGATATAATCAGATCTTCCGGGCTTATTACATAGATCTCCCTCTCTTGAAAGTTTATTTTTATTCTGCGTCCAAACTTTTGCATTTCATAATCATTCTTTTCATCTAACGGTATGATATCAACTTTGAATAAAGTTTCATTGGGTATTATATTGAACATGCGCTTGCTTTGCACAGCCGCCTGAGCTTCTTGAGTATCCACATAGGCTTCACTTTTTATTGCTCCTAAGAAACCATCCACCTGATTGCTGCGTATTTGAATAACCATATCGATATCCATGGTGGTCCTGATATGGCCCCAAAAACCAACAGCTGAACCGCCTGTGATCATATAGGGGATTTTTTGAAAATTTAATTTTTTACATACCCAATCTAATGTTTCCAAGAATAGATTTTCCATATTCTTTCTTTCAGACATTTTTCTAATTCTTTTTCACTCATGTTAGGGTTTGCATATCTGATCCCTGCTCTCATCGCCTCAAGCTGCTCTTCAATGAGCTCAAGCATAAAAGCAAAACGCTGCGCAGGGCTCTTCTTTTTTAACAAATCCAATTGCCGCAATTCAGAAATAGTTAGATACATTTTAGCCCTCAAGGCGACTTGTTGACTTTTTACACGACGACTACGCCGCCGACACCGCTTACGATCTCGCCTATGATGTGCCCTTTTAGGCCGTATCTGTCAGCCTCGCGCACCACATCCATCTTCAGCGCGTCACGGACCACCAAGACCATCCCGATACCCATATTGAACGTCTTGAACATCTCTTTATCGTCTATATTGCCGCGATCCTGCAGCTCCTGAAATATTTCCGGCCGCTGCCAGGCATTTTTGTAAATAATCATCGTCATATTTTTGGACACGGCGCGGCGCGCCTTATCATAAAAACCGCCGCCGGTAATATGGGCTATGGCCTTGATTCCAGGGTCGAATTTCCTGATAAGCTTTAAAACGGGCTTGACGTAAATACGCGTCGGCGTTAAAAACTCATGCGCCCGGCCGTTCAGTTCTTCAGGCGAGAATATCTTGCGCACGAGCGAAAAACCGTTGGAGTGCAGTCCGCTGGACTCAAGGCCGATGACAGCGTCTCCCATCTTGACCCGATGATGGCCCAAGATCTTTTTCTTTTCAACAAGCCCCACGCAAAAACCTGCCAGGTCATATTCGCCTGCCTTATACATCCCCGGCATCTCAGCGGTCTCGCCGCCGACAAGGCTGCAATCCGCCTGCCTGCACCCTTCAACAATGCCCTTGACTACACTTTTTAAAACGACCATATCTATCTTGGCTGTCGCGATATAATCAAGGAAAAAAAGCGGCGCGGCACCCGAGCACAAAACGTCGTTAACGCTCATGGCCACAAGGTCTATGCCTACAGTATCGTGAATGCCTGCGACAGAGGCAACTTTAAGTTTTGTGCCGACGCCGTCGCAGGAGGAGACAAGCACCGGCTCCTTGCATTTCCCATTTGCTACCTCAAAAAAAGCGCCGAACCCTCCGATGGAGCCCAAGACACCCTGACGATTGCTCTTTTTTGCCAAGCCTTTTATAGCGTCTACGAAAAGATTGGCCTTAGTGATATCCACACCCGCTTTCTTATAATTTAAGCTCATGTCTTGCCTCTTTCTAAAACGTGCTTGTTAGCCCCCGAAAATTTTATAGGGTAATGGCCCGTAAAACAAGCCGCGCAATATCTTTCTTGCGGCAGCTTGACAGAATTAAGCATGCCTTTTAAAGATAAGTAACCTACGCTATCCGCTCCGAGGAATTTCGCTATCTCCTTTGTGGAATAACGATTGGCGATAAGCTCTTTCTTTGAAGGAAAATCAATACCGTAAAAACACGGGAACTTGTGCGGCGGGCAAGATATCCTCATGTGGACCTCTTTGGCGCCGGCTTCCCAAAAACTCTTGACCCTTATCTTTGACGTCGTCCCCCGGACTATGGAATCGTCAACTATGACAACGCGCTTGCCGCGCACAACATCACGCAAAAGGTTGAATTTTACCTTCACACCCAGGTCACGGATATGCTGAAGCGGCTGGATGAACGTCCTGCCTACGTAATGGTTCCTGATGACTCCCCATTCCAAAGGAATACCCGAGGCGTGGGAAAATCCTAAGGCTGCTGAAGTCCCGGAATCAGGAATAGGCACTACGATATCGGCTTTGACCGGATGCTCTAAAGCCAAGGCCTCGCCTAACTTCTTGCGCACGCAATGGACCATCTCGCCGAAAATCCTGGAATCTGGCCTGGAGAAATAAATGTGCTCAAAGATACAATGCGCGCTCGCCCGAGACCTCGGAGAAAAGCGCACGGACTTAAGGCCTTCTTTTGTAATAATGACCATCTCCCCGGGTTCCACCTCCCTGATAAACTTTGCCTCAATAAGGTCAAATGCGCACGTTTCTGACGCCAGACAAAAACTCTTACCCTTCCTGCCTATGCAAAGCGGCCTGAAGCCGTCGGGATCCCGCACGCCGATAAGAGAGTCTTGCGTTAAAAGCACTAATGAATAAGCCCCTTTTATAAGCTTTAGAGCAACTCTCAGGCGCTCAACTATATCCTTGCTCCTGGAACGCGCCATCAAATGGACTATGACTTCGCTGTCGCATGTTGTTTGAAATATTGAACCGGAGCTTTCCAGGTCTTCCTTTAATTCCCGGCTGTTTACAAGGTTGCCGTTATGCGCCACGGCCAGGGAATTACCAAGATAATCAATAAATAGAGGCTGCGCGTTCTTGACCAAGCTTGAACCCGTCGTAGAATAACGCACGTGGCCGATGCCCCTATCGCCCTTAAGAGACTTTAGGCTATCCTGGTTAAAGACATCAGATACAAGGCCCATATCCTTATGAAGATAGAGTTCTTCGCCGTCGCTTGTCACGATGCCGCAAGACTCCTCGCCTCTGTGCTGCAACGCATAGAGCCCAAGATAAATAAGGTAACTGGCGTCAACACAGCCAAAGACGCCGAACAAACCGCAATAATGCTTAGGATGATCACCTTCAAACATAAGACTCCTTGTGTACAGACACAACACCGGCGCAATACCGATTAGCGCCGGGTGCTATTTAAAATAATTTACCGCGTTCAAAAATATCAGAAATCCGTCGCCGTGCCTTTTCAAGCCTTCTCTCGTCCAACGGGGATGCTGCAAACTATCCAGGTGCCTTTCAGGATGAGGCATCAGGCCAAAAATCCTCCCCGTAGCGTCGCACAAACCGGCAACACCATCAATGGAACCGTTGGGATTAACCGGAAAATCTCCAGGCGCGCCACCGGCATCGCAATACTGAAAAACTATCTGGCCTTGGCGCCGCAGCGTTTCCAAGACATCTTCGCTACTCGGGATAAACTTGCCTTCGCCGTGCGCAATAGGTAAATAAATTATCTCGGGCAACCCCTTTGTCCAGACGCACTTGTTTGTCTGTGGTTTTTTTAAATACACCCACCTGTCCTGAAAAGACCCGCAGTCATTCTCAGAGAGAGTGGCCTCTTGCAGGAAAGTGTCATTGCCCGGCAATAGCCCTGCCTTAACCAATACCTGAAAACCGTTACAGATGCCGATCATCAATTTCCCGTCGCGGATAAAATCCTTTATTTCGCCGAAAAGTTTGGTTTTTAATTCATTTGCCAGGACTTTGCCGGCTGAGATATCATCGCCGTAAGTAAAACCTCCTGAGACCGCCAGTATCTGATAAAAACTCAAGCGCCGCTCTCCTGAAACAAGCTGGTTGATATGGACAAATTCCGTATCGGCGCCGGCGCTTTCAAACGCGAAGGCGGTCTCGCTGTCGCAATTGATACCCGCCGCCTTTAGGATCAAAACTTTTGGCCTGGTCATATTTTTTGTGCCGCCCGTTAATGTTTCTTGTAAAACTTATTTATGGCGTGGACCACATCTTCGGGCTTATCCACCAGAGAAAAGAGGCTCAAGTCATTTTCGCCTATACAGCCTCGGCGCAAAACCGTGGACATGATCCAGTGAAGAAGTCCCCGCCAATAACGGCTCCCGACAAGGATAACAGGGAATTTTGGTATCCTGGCCGTCTGGATCAGATTGATCGACTCAAATAATTCATCCAGCGTCCCGTAACCGCCCGGAAATATCACAAATGCCCTGGCATACCTCACAAACATCACCTTACGCACAAAAAAATAGTGGAACTCAAGCAATGTCTTAACATAAGGGTTAGCCGTTTGCTCAGTCGGAATATAAATGTTCAAACCTATGGAATCGCCTCCGGCCCGATTAGCGCCTTTGTTAGCAGCTTCCATTATGCTGGGGCCGCCGCCGCTGATGATCGCGTAACCCGCTTTGCTTAAAAGATAGGCCGTCTTTTCCGCGAGCTTATAATATTCGTCTCTTGCGCTCAGGCGTGAAGAACCGAATATGGAAACCGCGTTCTTGAATTTAGAAAGACGCTTAAACCCGTAACTGAATTCATCAGCAATACGGCAGACGCGTTTTTTTTCGTCTTCTTCAAAAACGTCTAATCTCTTATCAAAAAAATCCTTACTAATTTTTTTTTGTTTTTTCATACGCTCCTTAGAGTACTCTGCCACGCCTCTTTCATCTCACCTAAACTAGATACAAGGCAGGCGTTCCCCTTTGAACCGAAGATCTTCAACTCTTTTGAATCCGTAACACAGCCTATCAGCCCCCAGTCGGATTTTTGTAATATTTTTTCAAATGCCTTCTGATGGGCGCGCTCAACTTCAACCAAAAACCTTGAATTAGACTGAGAAAAAAGGATGAAATCGTCCCTTCTGTCTTTTTGCCGATACGGCACTTCTTTTAAAAAGACATTCGCGCCCAGGCCTCCGGCAAAACTCATTTCGGCTATTGTGACCCCGATGCCGCCTTCCGAACAATCGTGCATGGAGCGTACCAGTCTTTTAGCGCAGGCGTTAGACAACTTTTCCAGGCGCGCCTTTGACTTTTTAAAATCAACGACAGGGACCGCGCCGCCTTTTATTTTTAAGATATTATAATAATGAGCACCCCCCAACTCAGGAGCTGTTTGGCCGACTACATAAATCAGGTTCCCCGGGGCTTTCAAGTCCATGGTAATGGCGCGGCTGATATCTTCCATGATGCCGATAGCTGAAATAAGAAGCGTGCCGGGGATGGATACCGTCTTTTTACCTACGGAAAATTCGTTGTATAAGCTGTCTTTGCCTGAGATAAAAGGCACGCCAAACCCCTTGGCCGCGTCATAACATCCGAATGCCGCCCGCACCAGGCTTCCAAGCCTGTCAGGCTTATCCGGATTGCCCCAGCAAAAGTTATCAAGGATAGCCGCTCCCTTCAAGCTCCCGCCAACGCATATCAACTGCCTTAAAGATTCTTCAATACATCCCGCGGCCATCCAATACGGATCAATATCTCCGTATCTGAAATTAATGCCGTTTGAGACAACAAGCCCACGCAAAGAATTAAAACGCGGCCTCACTACACAGGCATCAGACGGACCGTCGTTGGCTTCACCTACCAAAGGCTTTATAACGGTCCCTCCCTGGACCTCATGGTCATACTGGCGTATGACCCACTCCTTGGAAGCAATGTCAGGATGAGAAAGCAAGGCGCGCAACACTTTTGTCAGGTCTTTCTTCGGTTTAAAAGTTCTTTTCTTAAACGCGGGCTGTATCCACACAGCCTTTTTAGTTACGCACGGCAGGCCGTCGTGGAGAAAATCCATGTTGATCTCGCAGACGCGCTGTTTATTAAAAAATAGCTCCAACTTCTTGGTGTCAGTAAATTCGCCGATACGCGTCGCTTCCACGTCTTCTCTTGTAAAGACTTCCAGCAGCTCTTTTAACTTCTCAGGCTCACACGCCAAGACCATGCGTTCCTGTGATTCGGATATCCATATCTCCGTATAAGTCAGGCCGTGATACTTCAACGGCACGCACTCCAGATCTACCCGAGCGCCCATTGCCTGGCCCATCTCGCCAACGGCGCTTGATAAGCCGCCTGCTCCGCAATCCGTTATGGCGCGATAAAGGCCCCTGTCGCGCGCCTTAAGGAGGCAGTCTAACATCTTTTTCTCCGTGATGGCATTACCTATTTGCACCGCGCCTGAAGAAACGCTCTCAGATTTATGAGTCAACTCCCCCGAAGAAAAAGTAGCTCCATGAATGCCGTCGCGGCCCGTCTTGCCGCCGACGACTACGATAACGTCGCCTGTCCGGACTTTCTTAAAAGAGCTTTCTTTGGGTAAAATGCCTACGGTGCCGCAATATACCAGAGGATTGCCTACGAACCGCTCATCAAAAAGGACCGCGCCATTGACAGTAGGGATGCCCATCCTGTTGCCGTAATCCCTGACCCCGCTGACAACACCCTTCATCACGCGCCTGGGATGAAGGATACCTTTAGGAAGTTTGGCCGCAGGATGATCTAACGGTCCAAAACAAAATACGTCGGTGTTTAAAATAGGTTTGGCGCCCAAGCCCGTGCCCATAGGGTCGCGGATGACGCCGCCGATGCCGGTATTGGCGCCGCCGTAAGGTTCTAAAGCCGACGGGTGATTATGCGTCTCAACTTTGAAACAAACATTATACTTATCGTCGAACTTGATTATGCCTGAATTATCCTTAAAAACGGAGACGCAATAGTCTTTTTTAAGTTCCTGCGTCGCCTTCATTATGGTGGCTTTAAGAAGGTTGCGGATGGTCTTATTACCGATCTTTTTTATGCCGGCGCACTTTTCCTTATAATCGATGATACCGCGGAACGTCTTGTGTCCGCAATGCTCGGACCACGTCTGGGCTATAGTCTCCAGTTCGCAGTCCGTAGGATCCCTCTTTAATTTCCTAAAATAGGACTGTATCTGGCGCATCTCAGCCAAGTTTAAAAAAAGCTGGCCCTGGCGGCTCAATCGGAGGAGTTCTTTATCGCCCGCGTTTAACATATCAATGATATTTAATCGGAATTTGTAGTCCGACAGGCGGGAAAAATCATAAAGGCTGTGTTCATCTTCCGACATGACGCCCTGGATGAGTTTGTTGTAAAGCAGCTTTTGGGCAATCTTTAAAAGCGCGTCAGTAGACAACCTGCCCTTAAAAAGATACCTCTTTGCGGTGCGCACAGATTCAACGGACGTGATACCTAAGTCCCTGATGCCTTTTAACACGGACTCCTCAACAGGGTCCATCACGCCGGGTTTATAAATGATCTGCAAAGAAACAAAACCATCCGGGATAACGGGCGCCTGAACATCCGAATAAAGCTCGTACTCCTGGATGACGCCGTCTATCAACAGGTCTTTGGCTATCGCGCGGGCTTGGTGTTCCGAGAGCGAACCCTGCAGAAAATAGACATGCCTTATACGCGCGTCTTCCAACTCTCCAAAGCCCAATTCTATTATCTCGTTCTTAAGGCTTTCAGAAGCGGGATTAAACACGCCTTCTTTATCTTTGACTTCAATGCGCCAATACATGGATAACTAACCTTGGGTAGGGCACAAAAATTACTAAAAAGACAGGATTTTACTATAGCAGAAACTACTCACGAAATCAACTTAAAGGTGTTAGCTTGACACCTTTAAGTTGATTAAGCCTGGCAAGTGCCTCAAAACAGCTATCAGCCCTTGAAACTTGAAATTATCTTCTTGTATCTTTGTCAGGCAGATTAAATTCAACATTCAATGCCCGTGAATAATTTGTATCTCATCTTTATTTAAGCCATATAATTCATATACTAAAATATTTATTTGCTCATCTAACAAATCTGTCTTTTGTTTATATAATCTTTTATCTTGTTCTGCTAAAGCAGAATGAAGCAATTTTTGTGTTTCAAGCATTTGCTGTACGCAAGAAATAATACTTTCTTGTTTAGCATGGTTGTGATCGTCAATAATTGGTATGGGTAAACGCTTCCAATCATCTGGAAACATATCAATGCTATTTTGTATGAGAACACTGATATAACACTTTATGAATTTAGAGTTTATAATACCGAGTAGATAATAAAGGCTGAAACCGCGAGAAGCATCTTCTAATACCTGTCTTGGTTTATCTAAATTACTGAAATATTTTTTAATGTTGTTATTTATAATCCCGATTAACTCGAAATAGGGAATACAAACAATAACTGTATTATCAACAATATGTTTTTCCTTGTCTAATGTGGCCACCTTTGTTTGTCTCCCTAATAACAACTTATTCGGCTCATAAAGCTCAGGGAAAGTCGGTCTTACTAATAATCGCGGACACCTTTCAGTATTCCACTCAACCCACAAAGATTTACCAATATAATATCGTTCTAAATTTTTACCTGCTGTAAATAATCTAGTATTAGTCTGAGTTTTCTTATCTGAAAGTAAATCAGATTTTTTAAATACCGTTTTCTTATCAGATTTATCACTATTTAAACGCAACCCGTAAGAGGTAAAGCAAATTTCTCCGAGAGGGATTGTTTTAGCCCTTATCTGAACGAGATTCTTATTTTGTTTGAATAATTCTAGGTTATGTTCAACAGTATCTTCTTTATCAATAATCCTATAATTCTTGTTATGAAATATTCTTCTAACATCTTGCCTCTTGGGAGATTTATTAACAAAGATAATCGTATTTTTAACGCCAACTACCTTCTTTTGAGTTATAAAAATTTTTGAGTGTGGGAAAAAATCAATCTGATAAAGATAAAAATTCTTTATTAACCATTCCCTCAGCATTAAAGCATAATCAGCATTTTCTATTGTGTCAGGAACTATCATGCCGATTAAGCCATTCTGTTTAAGCAGTTTGATTCCTTTTTCAAGAAAAGGAATATACAAATCCCACATCTTATATAGAGTCTCATATTTTTGGCAACTGTTTAAGTAATTTCTGTAGTATGCTTTATCCTTATCATAATCTCTTGCTTTTACGTAGGGAGGATTACCAATTACTACCTCAAACCCTCCCCTTTCTAATATTTCTGGGAATTGTTTTTCCCAATCAAAAGCATTTACTTTTTGCATCTCTTCATTCGCAACAAGAGTAAGGTTTTTGTTTAGGAAATAATCAGAATCTATAAGAGAATTTCCGCATCTTATATTCTTATCGAGATTAGGTAATGCCCTTTCTTGGAATAATTTTAGTTGCTGATTGACACTTTCTTTTGTTTCATTTTCAAGGACTTTTAGCAGAAGGCTTAATTTGGTTAATTCCACGGCTTGAGGGTCAATATCGACCCCGAATATATTGCTTAAAAGAATCTTTTTCCTAATCTCTGTTGTTAAAAACCACTGATTTTCTCTTATTTGATAGATTTCTTTTTTGTATTTAACAGGATTCTGTGAATAAAACGCAAGATAATAGTCTAGCAGATAGGAATAGGCTCTTAATAGAAAGGTTCCAGAACCGCAAGCTGGATCTAAAATTCTTATTTTTTCTATTTCCTTTGGGGTCTTTCCTTCAATTGCCCTCCCAACAGTATTTCTCACAATATAGTCTACAATGTATTCGGGCGTGTAATAGACCCCGCCTGCTTTTCTTACCTCAGGTTTTTCTTCCACTTTTGCCTGATGAGATTCAGTTAACCTAATAGTTTTTCCTAGAAACCGCTCATAAACACTTCCTAAAATTTCAACAGGCAAAATATTAAAATTGTAGGGACATTTAGGGTAATAAAGCTCCGATATGATGTCTCTTAACACCTTATCATCAATAACCAAAGAAGGGGTTATCTTGTCATGCTCTAAATCAAAAATTCCACTATTATATTTACCATCGGCATCCTTGAAATAAGGCATTAAATTTTTGTAAATATTTTCCTTTGAAGCAATGTCTCTCAATCGTTCGTATTTTTCTACATTTCTATATTCGCAGATTATTAAAAATAAAATTTTATCTATTATTTTTTGAACAGCATAATTTAGCTCTGAAATTGTTAAGTGAGGATTTCTCAATGCTATGTTTTTTGCTAAATTTTCTCTCCAATTTTCAATCTCTTTCAAAAATTCACTATCAACTTCGGAGGTTCCCTTTTTACCTTTGCTAGATTCTACATATCTATCAAAACTGCCCCTAAGAACAGCCTCTTTTGAGAATATATTCCAGAGGCTATCGAATTGTTCAATGTATTGCTCGTAATTTATCAACAGGGTTCTTGCTACGCTTGCATTATCTTTTGTGTTAGGTTTTATCCTGCAATCATAAACTGCCAACTCTTCAAAATCTGTCAAGATAGACAGTGGTATCTTTACATTCCAAGCATAATGTCTCAATTGATATGATGGCTCAGTATCTTCTTTGATTTTTACTGAAGGCTTTTTAGCTTCAACGAAAAATATTCTTTTCCCTCCAATTCTAAAAGAATAATCGGGAGCTTTTGTATTCCCCCCGATTTTTATAGCATCTTCATTAACGACTTCTTTGTATTGTTCGGCAAACCCGGAGTCATTATTAACGTCCCAACCTAATGCAACAAAGAATTTATCGATGAATTCTTTCCTAACTTGTGCTTCCTTATATGTTACAAGTTTATATTGCTCGATGTTCTCTTTAAAGGTCTGAATTAGATTTTTTATTTTTTCTTTCGCCTCTTCTTTTGTCAGCATATTATTATATCCACCCTTTGCTTTATTAACTTTATTCTAATCATTGTTTCGCTAAATATTGGTATCTTTGATTTCTAGATGCTAACACTTTGATTTTATCCCCAGGCATTCCCATCTCAATAAGAAAGCATATTTCCAACACAAACTTCATCCTCTCGATTAAATTGTATAGCTCTTGACCTTTCTTTTCCTTTCCTTCTAAACTTTTATCATAATGGGTAAGAAAATTTCTTGTGTTTACTATGTCATCTATAAAATTTTCCTGATTTGGAATTAAGAAATTAACAACATCTCCTAATTTGTCTAAGGTTTCTTTCAGTCTTTTTCGTAAGGAGAACTCATTTAGATATTTCATCCTCTCTTTAAGGGCTGTTTTAAAATCCTCATCAAGAGTGATAGGAATAGCATTTGTTAAAATATTGCAAATTCCTGGATAATCCTTCTCAGTGATATATTCTCCTTTATGTACCCTGCGGTGGTATGCTTCCAAGGCCTGAGTTAATGCCAAAAATTCATACTGTAAGTACATTTTTGGGCTATACATAGTTGCAAAATACAAATCATAAACCGGCTGTATCACCTCTGATCTCTTAAACCAATTATTTAGATAAGCCTCAAAATTATCTTTGATATCCCCAAAAAAGAAGAACGTGTCCAAGGGGTGCAGTTTTTTAGATGTATCTAGAAAATTTTTTATTGGGTAGTAGACATCGATGTCATTATAGGTTATCCTGCCTGCTTCTAATTCGATTTTGCAATTTTCATTCTTCCCTTTAATAATTAAAGGATAAATAGCCTTACCTGCTCCTAAGCTTAAGAAATTTTGAAGATGAAAGCAAATATTACTAAGATAATCATTGAAATGAAGTGGGGTGGGTGGTTCTATTTTTATAAAAGTGGTCTGCTCTAATTTATATTCTTTAATCCTATCCCCACTATCACTAAAGTTGTAGTCAAAAGAAATTTTGATATCATTGACTTTTGTCTCAACCTTTTCCGGGAAAACATAACTCACTTCGTGTTTTACAAGATGGTCACTGGTATCTGTTACCATTCTCATTTGAAAACCAGTAATTCTCGTCCATTCTTCAAGATGTGAATAATTAAGCGACAGGCTATTAAACAATATGCTCTCTTCCTTTTCAAAATGATGCCCCACAAAAGCAACGCTAGCAATAAATGATGTACTTAAAAACCCAGGCAAACTCATATGTGAATGAATTTCGTAACAATTATAGAGAGTTATCTTTTTCCCATTAGATGTAAATCCTAATATTATCTTCGGCTCTAAACTCTTGCCGAGATCCTGCATTTCTTTAAACGAACCAACAAGATCAAGGGTAATGCCCTCTCTGAAATTAAACTTTAAGGTGCCTGATATTTGTTTTTTTGGATTATCGGGCAACCACCAAAAACCAGCGTATTCAAAACTTTCCATTCTACTATTCAATCCCCTTCAAAACCCCGTTCAATTTATCAAGCGTTTTCTGCATATCAAAGGATTTTTGCTCATCAATAGTCAGCACAGGGAACAATTCATCCTTAACCCTTGCTTTCATCTCCGCAATTTCCTTGTCTGTCCTGCTTAAATTAACCCTGTACTTCTTCAAATCAGATGAAAAATTATCCTCTTCAAGCTTTTTCTTAAAGAGTGAAAGAAGCTCCTTGTCCTTGAAATCAAATTTTTCTTTAAGCAGATATCCGAGGTCATAAAAGTCCCTTCCTGCAATTGTTTCCCTTGTGGCAGCAGCCCTTAATTTTTCTGCAACAAGCTCTTTCAGGGCAAGACAGTTTACAGAGCCAGCATCAAAAAGAGGCTCTTTTGTAAAGGGATGAAGGAATTTATGGTTAACTTTTTTCAAGACAGCGGGCAGAATCGGGTTAAACCTTAACCCTATCTCAAGCTTGATTGATTCCTTCTTGCTTAAAACAACAGAGTCATAATCAAGATAAAATATATATTGCGTTGATTCCCTATGGCCTGCTTTGTCTAAATCCTCTATGCTCATGCTGAAATTCTTAAGAAAAGGTTTTAATGCCTCTTTGATTGGCTTCATTGCATTGCTTCTTATTGTTCTTGTAGGATTTTTTACAGGCAATCTAAGGGTAAAATCAAGGTCTTCGCTCAAGCGATAATAGGAATAGTAAATCTTGCTTAAGCATGTTCCACCCTTAAAAACCAAATCCCTGTTCAGTTCATTTATTTTTGAAAGAACAATTGTAATGTAATAATCCTTTTCAAGAAGCCTTAAGGGAAATCCTGTCTGTGCCGAAGTCCTTTCAAGAATCTTAAGGAATTCCTCTTTATTCTCATGAAGCATTTTCAATTACCATCCATTTCCTGTTTATCTTTCCTTTGCGCGATTTTGAGGGATAGAGATTAATCAATGATGTTTTCTTTGCAGCTTTCAGCAAGGGCACAAGCTTCCTGCTATTTAAGCCTGCCTTTTCAAGAATAAAGCCAATCCTCTTTACTGTTGAAGTGTCAGGGAATTTCAAAGCGTATTTTATCAACTTTGCCTTATCTACCTTATTGCCGCCCACCTGCTCTTTTAATATCTCAAATGCCTTTTTCATGCCTCCAACAGGCTCAGGGAAATAAACCAAGTCAACAAGAGTCCTTTCCCTGTCGCTTACCACTACCCCGGCATCCTTGACCCTGATTTTTTCAAGGCCATACATTCTCCTTGGTGAAATTTTAACCATTTTGAAACGCATGCTGCCTATAGCCTTTTCCCGTTGCAATGAAGTATTCAGAATGTACATAACCTGAAAAAGCTGGTCAGTAAAGCCATAGTAGTTATACATTGTTGCATAGCCGACATAATAATTGCCTTTGGGAAAGAAAATTGAGGGGATAAGAAACTCATTTATGTTGCTTCCTGCCGGACCTGATTCAAGGGGGGAGTAAAGATATACGCCTTTCTTTATCTTTTTCAATATGCCCTGCCTGTTAAGCCTGAAAAGTATCTTTTCCCTTGCCCTCCTGGGAAGCCTGAAATACCTGTCAAACAGCTCCTGCGTTATGACTGAAACCTTTTCATAGGCAAGCCTTGCTATGACTTCCGTTTCCCTGGGGCTTAAATACTGCTTTGCATTGTTTTTTATCATTTTTCCATCTCTCGGAAATATCGTGAATTTATATACAATACAAGTTTACACCTTTTTAAACCTTTGTCAAGAAAATAACACAGCCTAAGCCTTTTTCTGAAGCTTTTCCTTTATTTCCTCCTCTTCGCCAAGCTTAATTGCAAGATTAATAAACCTGGTAATATCCCTTAACAATATAGGATCATGCTTAAGATGAATGTTTAATTTAACGTTAAATTCCTGCTCCCTGGCTTTTCTCGGCATCTAATTCGCCCTGCCTCTCCTGCCTCAATTGTCTCATCTTTGCCCTTAGGAATAATTTAACATGCGTCCTGTAAGCCTCTTCCCTTGCTTCTTCAGAAGGAAAAGGCACATAGTTAACTTCAATCTCAAATTCATAAGGCCGGTTGTTTCTTCCCATATTTTTTCTCCATCAGCTCATGCTTACGAAAACGCTACTGTCGCCGATGGACAATTCTTTTCAAACCGAGAAAATCTTTATCCAGCCAAGTTCCGCTCGATTTCTGTCACCAGCGTCTTAGGGAAGCCTTTGATGATCATGTGCTGGTTAACAGGAAGAAATACCTTAAGCTCGCGCTTAAAATCAAGCTTTCCAGATTTAATAACATATAGAATCTTTGTCTTCAATTGATTATCCTGAATAAATTCATCCTTAAAGGCCATGTGGCTGCGAAAGATAAAATAAAGATCATAAAAATCCCGCGCCTTACCGCGCGTAAGGCAGGCCCGAATTTTTTCAGCGACAAGAATCTCTTCCTTAAGATGAATAAGCGTATAGGGCACAACAAGGTCAGACTGAACAAGCGTCGCTGTCCCCGCCACTTTTTTGCCATTACGCAAGGAAACTTCCACCTGAATACTGCCTTTGTATTCAGTAGTTTCAAACTTAAATATAGCAAGGTATCCGCCGGATGTGCTTTTTGACTCAACAATCTCGGTTTGAACACCTTCCATTTCTATCTTAGCAAGAGCTCCTTCCATCAACGCCTCAATTTCTTTAATGGCAATGTTTACCCCGGTAAAATCCAGGTCTTCCGAAAACCGCGGGCTCTGCCAGATGA
>JBBTLH010000100.1:0-8121 GCA_038068755.1 Candidatus Omnitrophota bacterium | reverse complement strand
ATAGGACACCTAAGGACCTTGGAGCATTCATTGTGGCGATGGAGGAGTTGGGTGTTAAGGCTTTTATCTGCGGCGCGGGTGGCGCGGCAGCGCTCGCGGGCGTAGTGGCTTCTCATACCACGTTGCCTGTTTTAGGTGTTCCCATTGAGACCAGGAGTTTGAAGGGCCTTGATTCATTGCTGTCTACGGTGCAGATGCCGGCAGGCATTCCGGTTGCTACATTTGCGATAGGCTCCGGAGGCGCCAAGAATGCCGCGCTTTTTTCGCTTTCGCTTCTTGGCCTGGATTCAGGGGACATATCAAAAAGACTAAAAAGCTTTCGCAAGAAACAGGCCGCTGTTGTCAGAAAGATAAGGATCAAGGTTTGATAAACACAAGGGTAGTAAAGATCAATCCGAAGGCTATAGACCAGGGGGCCATTAATGAAGCAGCTTCGCTCTTGGAAAACGGAGGCCTTGTTGTTTTTCCTACGGAGACCGTTTACGGCATTGCCGCCAACCTGCTTAATAAAAAAGCTATGGAGAGATTGAAAGAATTAAAAAACAGGCCGGCTGAAAAAAATTTTTCTATTCATCTGGCTGATAAAAGAGATGTCCGTAAATACGCAATTAATATTCTGCCACGCGCCTTTAAAGTGATGAGCCGGTTTTGGCCAGGCCCTCTAACGTTAATCTTATCAGCTCCGGGCGGCAAGACCGTGGGCTTGAGGATGCCTAAGAATGATGTGGCTCTGCGGTTGTTGGGCCGCGTTGATTTTCCTGTTATAGCGCCATCAGCCAATCTCGCTGGCCACCCTGCGCCGCGCGATGCTGAAAGCGCCTTGAAGGAGCTTGATGGCCGCGTGGATATGATCCTGGATAGCGGGCCTACGGAGTTCGGCGTGGAATCAACCGTGCTGGACGCGCGCCGCTTGCCTTTTGTTGTTTTGCGGGAAGGGTATTTGAAAAAAGAAGACGTGTTGGCAGTAGCAGTTTCCAAGGCCATCCTTTTTGTATGCACGGGCAACTCGTGCCGTTCCGTCATGGCAGAATATTTATTGAGAAAGAAAGTTTCTGACTTGGGCCGTCAGGATATTGACGCGGCCTCTGCCGGCACGTTTGCTTTTCCAGGCATGGGGCCGACGCGTGAAACTCAAAAACTTATCAGCGAGACCGGGCTTGACGCTTTAGCGCATCGCGCGCAGAAAGTCTCATCGGAATCAGTTGATCAGGCGGACCTTATTTTTGCGATGGAGAGGCACCACAAGGAAGAATTGCTCAGGCAGTCCCCGGCTGCTGCCGGCCGCATACACCTTTTGGGCGAGTACCTTAAGTGGAACCCTTATGAAGACGAGATTCAGGACCCTATCGGCAAATCCGAGGAATTTTATAAGATAATATTTTTAAAGATAAAAGCTGCTGTAGATAAACTAGGAGATATGCTATGAGCCAGGAAAAGATCGCCATAGGCTGCGACCACGGAGGTTTTTTACTTAAAGAAAAGATAGCGCGTTACCTGAAAAAACAAGGGTTACCTATAGAAGATCTCGGAACGTTTTCTCAGGAGTCTATGGATTATCCGGACACCGCTTATAAGGTGGCAGCTGTGGTTTCATCGGGAAAAGTAAGCTATGGTATACTTATCTGTAAAAGCGGCATCGGTAATTGTATAGTGGCCAACAAATTTAAAAACGTGCGGGCAGCCCTTTGTTATAATCTTAAAGCCGCGCGCTTATCGCGGCAGCATAACGACGCCAATGTGCTTGTTTTAGGCGCGTTGTTTGTCAGCCAGACAGCGGCGAAAAAAATGATAGACGTGTGGCTTAATACACCTTTTGAGGGAGGCAGGCATTTAAGAAGGATAAAAAAGATAGAAAGGATAGAAAAGTTATGCGCGCAACAATAAGCCAATTAAAAAAGGTTGACCCGGAGGTCTATAGCATCGTATGCCGTGAATTATCGCGGCAGCACAACAACATTGAATTGATAGCCAGCGAAAATTTTACGTCTGAGGCTGTGCTGGAGGCTCAGGGGTCTGTTCTTACAAATAAGTATGCCGAAGGGTATCCTAAGGCGCGCTGGTACGGCGGATGCGAATTTGTGGATGATGCCGAAACCTTAGCCTGTCAGCGGGCAAAAGAACTCTTCTGCGCCGAACATGTAAATGTGCAGCCTCATTCCGGGACGCAGGCTAACATGGCTGTTTATTTCGCGGCGCTGAATTTAGGAGATACGGTCCTTGCCATGGATCTGGCGTGCGGCGGGCATCTTTCCCATGGCTTGCCTCACAATTTTTCGGGTATGTTCTACAAGATCTGCCCTTACGGCGTGAACCCTAAAACTGAGATAATTGATTATGATGAAATCGCCGATTTGGCCAAGCTGCATAAGCCGCGGATGATATTGGCAGGCGCCTCGGCGTATCCAAGAGAACTGGATTTTAAGAGATTCAGGGAAATAGCAGATTCCGTAGGCGCGTATCTCTTCGTGGATATGGCGCACATCGCGGGCCTTGTGGCCGCAGGCATCCATCCTTCGCCTGTGCCTTACGCGGAGTTCGTAACCACCACGACCCATAAGACGCTGCGGGGGCCCAGGGGCGGCATGATATTCTGCAAAAAAGAATTTGCCAAAAAGATAGACAGCATGGTCTTTCCTGGTATTCAGGGTGGGCCGCTTATGCATGTCATCGCAGCAAAGGCTGTTGCGTTGAAGGAGGCGCTGTCGCCTGAGTTCAAGAAATATCAGAAAAAAATAGTCGCTAATGCCGCGGCTTTAGCTAGCGCTATGGCAAAAAATGGCTTTCGCATCGTTTCCGGAGGAACGGATACGCACCTATTGCTAGTTGATCTGACTGACAAGCAGATCTCGGGGAAAGAAGCAGCTATTACGTTAGACCGCGCCAGGATTACGGTCAATAAGAACCTTATACCGTTTGATAAACAAAGCCCGTTTTTGACGAGCGGTTTAAGATTGGGGACGCCTGCGGTTACTACTCGCGGCATGGGGATAG
The DNA here is from genome assembly GCA_038068755.1 of Candidatus Omnitrophota bacterium. Lineage (GTDB taxonomy): Bacteria > Omnitrophota > Gorgyraeia > Velamenicoccales > Velamenicoccaceae > Phelpsiimicrobium. Next base: position 5,130 of record JBBTLH010000100.1, on the reverse strand, counting down.
CAGAAATGCGTCTGATAGCCGGTATCATAGCTAGTGTCGTATCAACGCGCGGAGATGAGGCATCTATAAAAAGCGCTTTAAAGAAAGTGGCTGGGTTGGTGCGCGAGTTTCCTTTGTATAACAATTTGCTAAAAAGAATACTCCCTTGCCAACCCGCTTGTAAACATTAAGCGCATGCGCTTAATGTTTACTGGCGCTGGCTTCGGGATTAACTTTGTAGAGAATAAATACCTACAATAGGCAAAGTTAAGGAATGAGTGTAGACTCTTTGCTTAAGCACTTGTAAACTTTAAGCTGTTTCGCTTAAAATTTACTGCGTAAGCTGCAGAGTTAACTTTGTAGAGAATAAATACCTACAATAGGCAAAGTTAATATGAAAAAAAACCACGGCAGCCGTCCGGGTTGGGACGAATATTTTTTAGAGATAGCTGCACTAGTAGCTCAGCGTTCAACGTGCCTGAGGCGTAAAGTCGGAGCCCTTGTCGTCAAGGACAGGCGTATCCTGGCTACAGGGTATAACGGCACGCCTTCCGGCATCAAACATTGTTCGCAAGTCGGGTGCCTGCGGGATAAATTAAAGATCCCGTCGGGAGAGAGGCATGAATTGTGTCTACCTGCGGGCGAAGAGGTGTTTACCGATAAGGGGTATGTCCCGATTGAGCACGTGCGCGTTGGAAAGCGTGTGTTAACTCACAGGGGTCTTTATCGCAGGGTGACAAAAGTTTTCCGAAGGCCATATGATGAAATGTTATGTTACATTGAGCCGTGGAATCTTTTGCCCGTGGCCCTAACTCCTGGGCATCCCGTTTTAGTAGTACGACCACAAAAATGTGAGTTTGACAGCCGCACATTATGTAAAGAAATATGCCAGTCTGTCAATAATGCTTATTGTACAAAGCCATATGTGTATTACAAGCCTATATGGGTACCGGCGCGCGAAGTAAGAGAGAAGGATTTGGTTGCTCTAGTATTTGATAATCGGGATTGCGCAATCGAAGAGCTTGATTTTTCTTTTGTTGCCGATGATTTACCTCAATACTATAAAAAAGTTCTTCAGGAGAAGAAAAAAGGAAGTTCTTATCTTGAAATCCAAGATAAACTGGGTATATGGCCCTCTACTGCTTATAACTGGGTTGAAGGTGGTGTGCCTAGAAATTGTATTGTGGCGTTTAAGCAAATATTAAGGCACGGTTCAAGTCCCGCAAAAGTCATGCCACGTAAGATAAAACTTACTAAAGATATTTTGCGCATGATAGGTTTGTATTTGGCAGAAGGATGCAGTAGTTCGAATCAGGTTAGTTTTTCATTCCATCGCAAAGAGGGCTACCTTATAGACGAGATAAAGAGGACAATGCGCGCCATGTTTAATTTGGATTGTTATGAAGATAGGCGCCGCAATTCGCATAAGCTGGTTTATTCTTCTGTAATTTTGGCCAAGGCATTTAAAACGTTGTTTGGTGCTGATGCCTATACAAAAAATATGCCTCATATGTTGATGCGGCTATCTCCCGAAAAACAACTCTGTTTGTTAACTGCGTATGCGCAGGGCGATGGTTATAAGATTGATGAGAATACAACTACCATAACCACTGCTTCAAAGACATTAGCGTTACAGGTTATCCACATAGCATTGCGTTTGGGCTACAAACCCATGATCGACAGCGCAAGGAATACGTATCGGGTTATTTGGAAAGACAAACGTAAGATATCCTATGGCTATATTAAAAACAATATATTTTATACGCCGGTTCGAAAGTCATGGATGAAAATGTATCAAGGCGATGTGTATAATCTTGAAGTAGAGCAAGACAATACTTATGTGACAAAGTCATTTATTGTGCATAATTGCCGCGGGTTACACGCTGAACAGAATGTCCTGCTTCAGGCCTCTCTTCACGGCGTGTCTTTAAGAGACAGTGTATTGTATGTGACGAATCAGCCTTGCATAATCTGCGCGAAGATGATTATCAACGCCGGTATCAGGGAAGTCGTGATGTCAGGCTCATATCCCGATGCCATGGCGCTTAGCTTTTTGAAAGAAGCGAAGATAAGAGTAAGGAAAGTCAAACAACCCGAGACAAAATGAAATGTCCTTTCTGCGGCCATGTTGATGATAAGGTGATAGATTCGCGCGCCAGTTCAGAGGGCTCCAGCGTGCGTCGTAGGCGCGAATGCCTGGCGTGCGGCAAGAGGTTCACGACCTACGAAGTGGTTGAAGAGATGCCTCTTCTTGTCGTAAAAAAAGACGGCCGCAGACAGCCTTTTGACAGAAAAAAAATATCAAACGGTGTCCAGAAAGCCTGTGAAAAGAGGCCTATCTCATCCCAAAGAATAGAGGAACTCGTGACCTTTGTTGAGCGCGAGATCTATCGTAAGTTTGAAAGGGAAGTCTCTTCCAGGGACATAGGGTCACTCCTTATGGATAAGCTGGCTTTGTTGGACGAAGTCGCCTACGTTAGGTTTGCCTCAGTTTATAGGCAGTTTAAAGACGTCAACCAGTTCATGTCTGAATTAAAAGGATTGTTGAAAAAGTCGGAGGAATAATGGCTATAGTTGAGGTGGAATTAAATAAGATAATCATAGATGAACAAAGGCAGGATCAGATCATTGTCCTGAAAGAAAAAAATGGCGACCGCCTCTTGCCTATCATTATCGGTTTTCTGGAAGCGAACGCGATAAAAATGAAGATCAGCGGTACGGTTCCGCCCAGGCCTTTGACGCATGACCTGCTTGTTGCAGTAATAGAGGCATTAGAGTGTACGGTAAAAAAGATCGTTATAGATAAACTGGAAGATTCAACTTTTTTCGCCAAGCTTGTCTTGGCCCACAAAGGAGAAAAGAGCGGGGAGACTATAGTTGACGCGCGTCCTTCGGATAGCATCGCCTTGGCCGTGCGCATAAAAGCGCCTATTTTTGTGGACGAAGAAGTTATCAAACGCGCCGAAGTCTTTCATCAGGGAGAGTAATTGGCATATCCGCACATAGACCATCCCATATTCAAATCAAAACCATTTTTGACCGTCATCTCTCTGGCAAAGAAAGAAAAGAAAGACATTTATCTTGTCGGAGGATTTCTGCGCGACGCTATTATAGGTTATCAAAAAGAGCCGCTTGACCTTGATTTTACTTTAAGCCGGGGCGCTATTGATTTTGGCCGCCGCCTGGCGCGAGAACTAAAAGCCGGCTTTGTGGTGTTAGATAAGGAACACGGCTGCAGCAGGGTAGTTGTGAAGACAAAAGGAAATATCCTAACATTTGATTTTGTTGACTTCAGAGGCAAAGACTTAAAAGAGGATCTCTCAAAGAGGGATTTTACCGTAAATACCCTTGCCTGGCGCCTGCCTATGGTTAAAGACGTCTTGACAGATCTTTACGGCGCCCAAAGAGATATAGCCAAAAGAGTCGTCAGGGTAGTTTCAGGCGCTTCTTTTGACGATGACCCTCTTCGGATATTGCGGGCTTTTAGCGTCGGGGCTATTTTTGATTTTGAGATATCGCCTCACACGCTCGCGTTGATCAAGAAAAAGAAAGAGAGCCTAAAATCCGTGGCGGGCGAGCGGCTGCGCGACGAACTATTCAAGATCTTTAACTCTGAACGCGCCTGGCGCCACATAAAGCTTCTTGATAAATATGGTGTTTTGGAGGTTGTCATTCCACAGGTGGCGGTCATGCATAATGTCAAACAAGGAGGCTATCACCATCTAGACGTCTGGGGCCACTCGCTTGAAACGCTTAAGAAATTGGATGAGTTGCTTCTGTCGTTAAAAGATAACCTTGACCTGTCTTTTTATTTAAACGAACAGATGTCGTCAGGCAGGAAGAGGTTGCAATTAATAAAACTGGCCGCCATCCTTCATGACATCGGCAAACCTGAGGCTTTTGAAGTAAAAGCCGGCAAGACGATGTTCCACGGGCATGAGCGCATAGGCCGTATCATTTCGGATTCAGTATCTGAAAGGCTTAAACTTTCTTCCAGGGAAAAGTTTGCTTTGGATACGATCATATTCTGGCATCTTCGGCCTGGATATCTGGCGGACACATCAGTTTTGACTAAGAGGGCGGTTCATCGGTATTTTCGCGATACTAAGTCTGAAGCGGCGAGTGTGCTTCTATTATCTATAGCAGACCAGCGCGCCACACGCGGGCCTCTGGCAAACGCGGCGAGCCGCAGAAAACACGAGAAGGTGTCTTTTTCTCTCCTTAGGCAGTATTTTGATATGTTAAAAGAAGAGCCGTTTAAGAGATTGATAGGCGGTATGGACCTGATAAAGAAACTTAGGCTTAAGCCAGGGCCCTTATTCTCCAAGATATTAGATGCCGTGGAAGAGGCTCAGGTTGAAGGAAAAGTGAAAACAAAGACAGAAGCGCTGATATTGGCGAAAGAAACTTCGGAAAAATTGCAAAGTAAAGGCGGACAATGAAGATCAGGGGCGTTGAGATAAAGATCATAAGAGGGGATATCGCACAGATGAAAGTTGACGCAGTTGTGGTCCAGTCTTATGGGAGAGCCAGATCCGCCCCAAAGGCGTCTTCCTTTAAGGCGGATAACATCATCCACGCCGTGGTTGCAGAAGACGGTATCCCAATAGACGACAAAAAAGTGCGGCACGCCTGCGCCCACGCGCTTGCCGTTGCCCGATCGTTGAAAGTAAGGTCAATCGCGCTTCCGGCTATAGGTTACGGCGACTCCGGACTAACGCTTTCAGCCTCAGCGAAGATCCTGTCTCAGGAGATATTTCGCCATATTCGCGAAGAGAAACACTTCCTTAAAGAGATAGACCTGGTGTTGCAAGACGAGAAAGATTTTAGGGCCTTCCGGCGTACTGCCGAGAGTTATCTTAATCATATCGTCGGCAGCCTTTGCCAGGGGCCTTTTGTGACGGTAGATACTATCATTGAAGTAGAAGGCGGGGTCGTTCTGATCAAGCGCAGCAATCCACCGTTCGGATGGGCAATCCCCGGAGGCTTCCTGGACTACGGCGAAAGTTTAGAAGAGGCTGCGGCGCGTGAAGCCAAAGAGGAAACAGGGCTTGTTGTCACGAATCTAAAACAGTTCCATACGTATTCCGACCCCGTACGTGATCCGCGGTTCCATACCATCAGTACCGTTTTTATCTGTCAGGCAAAGGG
>JBBTLH010000099.1:0-10244 GCA_038068755.1 Candidatus Omnitrophota bacterium | reverse complement strand
AGCGCCTGAGGCAAAAGACTTGCATATTTCTCCGCCTATGCGCATGCCGCCGTCTGTGATAATGGGCACATATCTGCCTGTGCGCTTGAAATAATAATCCCTGGCTGCGGCGCAATCAACAGTTGAAGTGACCTGTGGGACGCCTATGCCCAAAACACCGCGAGTCGTACAAGCGGCGCCCGGGCCTATACCGATCAACAAAGCCGCGGCTCCGGTATCCATCAATTCCAAAGTGACCTCGTAGGTCACGCAATTTCCCAGAATAACCGGGATCTTTGCTTTTGAACAGAACTTTTTTAGATCCAGGGCTTTGTAGGTTTTAGATATATGCCTTACGGTCGTGACCGTTGACTGGACGATAAAAATATCCGCGCCGGCTTCCTGGGCTATTGTCTCAAATCTTTCGGCATTCTGCGGGATACAACTCACCGCGGCAGGAGCTTTCTTTTTCTTGATCTCCTCAACGCGCGCGGCTATAAGTTTTTCCCTGATGGGCTTTAAATATACCTCCTGGACAAGTTTAGTGGCTTCCTGTGGCGTTGCTTTTGCTATGGCCTCCAGGACTTTGTCAGGATTCTCATACCTTGTCTGGATGCCGTCAAGATTTAAGACCGCTATACCGCCCAGCCGCCCCATCTCAACGGCAAATTTGACGTCTACAACGCCATCCATGGCTGCGGCTAAAATAGGGACCTTGTATCTTTTACCTGCCAATTCCCAAGACGGGTCTACATCACGGGGATTTATAGTCACCATACCCGGCACTAAAGCAACTTCATCAAATCCATAGCACTTCCTGGAGCGCCTGTCTCTTCCGATCCACTCTCCCATAAACAACCTCCAAAAATATTTTGTTCAGTCTAACGATATTTTATGCCTTTGTCAAGCGTATAGATAAGAGAGAAGCCTCAAGCGTCCCGAAATTAAAAGGTTTGATAATATAATCACTGGCCCCCAGGGCCATGGCCTGGGCCATAATGTGTTGATTGGCAAGAGCGCTCACCATGACAACTTTGTTTTTCCGGTCTATGTCCATTATGCGCTTGAGCGTAAGCAACCCATCCATCCCTGTCATAGTAATATCAAGCAGCACGATGTCAAAGGAGCGCTGTCTGACTTTTTCAAGGCACTCCTCGCCGCTTGACGCATTATCCACGTCAAAACCCCTCCTGCTTAAGAAATTTCCTACGGTCCGCCTGCTTTCAATCTCATCATCGACGATCAATATGCTGCCAAATTTCTTTTCAGATAAAGGCTTAAGTGTGGATTCTTCTTTCAAAACAGAGAAAATTTTTTTAATGACTTCAGGGCTTTGAAAATCTTTTTTAAGATAGGCGGCTATGCCTGTTTCTTTGATTAGAGAACTAAATGTATCAATACGCGGGTCAAGGCCCAATACGATGATCTTTATATCTTTGTCAAACTCTCTGACTTTTCTGGCAAGGACAAAACCGCTGTATTCTCCTGGGGTATCATCAATTATGATGAGGCTGGGCCGTTCATTTTTAAGTCGTTCTATGAGCTCTTCGCCCGTAGGAATGGTAAGGGCTCCAAAACCGACCTCTGAGATCATCTCGTAAAGGAGATCTCTGATGCGGACGTCTTCGTCAACGATAAAAACTCTCTCATGCATAGTAGTTATTAAAAATACCACAAAAATCAGCTAACTTCAATATAAAAAATCTGAAAATCATTCAACGAATGAGACAAAGTGTCCAGAACAGTTTGTCTCATTGGGAGATATTCACAAAATGAAAAACCCCGTTAGAGATACAATGATCTCTAACGGGGTAGATCCGACGTATACCCTACATTAACTTTTAACGTAAGGTTCGCCGTCATTTAATACCCGCCCATCCCCATTCCTCCCTGAGGCATTTGAGGCATGCCCTGCTTATCCTTATCAGGAAGATCCGTGACAAGCGCCTCTGTAGTCAACAATAGGGCTGCAATACTTGATGCGTTCTGTAAAGCCGAACGCGTGACCTTCGTCGGGTCAATAATGCCGGCTTCCAGCATATCAACAAACGTTCCAGTATCAACATCATAACCAACGTTCTTTTTCTCTAATTTCACCCTCTGGACAATTACTGAACCGTCCACAGCCGCGTTAGCGGTCAATTGTCTAATAGGCTCTTCTAACGCCCTGCGTATGATGTTAACGCCTACTTTTTCATCATCTTCAAGGCCTTTTATATTTTCCAGAGCAGGGATGCATCTTAAAAACGCAACGCCGCCGCCAGGCACGATACCTTCCTGAACAGCCGCGCGGGTCGCGTGGAGCGCGTCTTCAACGCGCGCCTTTTTCTCTTTCATCTCTGTCTCTGTAGCAGCTCCTACGTTGATAACAGCTACGCCGCCGGCAAGCTTCGCCAGCCTCTCCTGAAGTTTCTCCTTATCGTAATCGGAATCGCTGTCATCTATCTGCTTTTTGATCTGCGCGATGCGTCCGTTAATGGCCTGCGTCTTGCCTGCGCCTTCTATAATAGTCGTATCGTCTTTATCTATCTTGATCCGTTTCGCCCTGCCTAATTCATCAATACCAACGTTCTCAAGCTTGATGCCCAGGTCCTCGGTGATGGCTTTACCACCGGTCAATATCGCAATATCTTCTATCATGGAACGGCGCCTGTCGCCATAACCCGGAGCCTTTACCGCGCATACATTCAATGTCCCGCGGATCTTATTTACAACCAAAGTTGTCAAGGCCTCGCCCTCCAGGTCTTCTGCGATGATCAAAAGAGGCTTGCCAGAATGGGCCACTTTCTCCAAAAGCGGCAAAAGCTCCTTGATCGCGGAGATCTTTTTCTCAAAAATCAGGATAAAAGGTTCCTCCAGGCTCGTCTCCATCTTCTCGGCATCTGTGACAAAATAGGGAGAAAGATATCCCTGGTCAAACTGCATGCCTTCAACTACATCTAAAGTCGTCTGAGTGGATTTAGCCTCTTCAACCGTGATGACGCCGTCTTTTCCTACTTTATCCATGGCCTCGGCAATGTCAGAACCGATCTTCTCGTCTCCGTTTGCGGCTATGGTAGCGACCTGCGCCACCTCTTTCTTATCCTTGATAGGTGTTGAAAGCTTCTTCAATTCCTCAACTACGATCTCAACGGCTTTCTCAATGCCTCTCTTTAATGCCATGGGATTGACGCCTGCGGTCACATTCTTTAAACCTTCGCGATATATGGACTCGGCAAGCACAGTCGCTGTCGTAGTTCCGTCGCCGGCAACGTCAGATGTCTTTTCAGCTACTTCCTTTACCATCTGAGCGCCCATATTCTCAAAGGGGTCTTCAAGTTCCACCTCTTTGGCAACCGTAACGCCATCTTTGGTAATGGTCGGTGAGCCAAACTTCTTATCCAATACAACATTCCTGCCTTTTGGGCCGAGCGTAATTTTCACGGCTTTCGCTAACTGCTCAACTCCGCGAAGGATCGCGCGCCTGGCCTCATCACTGAACAATAATTGTTTTGCCATTTGTTCCTCTCCTTTGTGGATTTACTTCTTTACTATTGCCAAAATGTCTTCTTCGCGGACGATCAGATACTCTTCGCCGTCCTTTGTCGTGACCTCAGTTCCTGAATACTTGCCGTAAAGGACGATATCTCCCTCTTTGACTTCAGGCTTTTGGACAGTCCCATTATCCAACATCTTTCCTTTTCCTACTGCAATCACTTTACCTTCTTGCGGTTTTTCTTTGACCGTATCAGGCAACACAATGCCGCCTTTTGTCTTGGTCTCCGGATCCAATGGCTTGATAACGATCCTATCTCCCAATGGTTGGTAATTCATAGCTACCTCCTCCTGTTAATATTTTTATTGGTTGTTAGCACTCTTATGACATGAGTGCTAATTTTAAAAGAATATCAAAAATTTGTCAAGTATTTTTTTCAGCAATACCATTTCCTTAAATGATTTTATCTTAGACTGGACTGGCTCTTAAAGATAAGCCCGAGGCCTTTTAGAACGAGGAACTCTTCTATCACAGAGAGGTAGGAAGAATAGGGCCGGATCAACTCAGCGTCTCCTCCGGTGGTAATTACTTTAAAATTTCTGCACTCTTTTGCCATAAGCCTTTTTATAATACACTCACACATACCGGCTGCGCCATAAACAATGCCTGCCCTAATACTTGAAACCGTATCTTTACCGATAGTTTCAATGGGTTTTGAAAGCTCTACATACGGCAGGAGCGCGGTCTTTTTGTGCAGAGCTTCCTGCATTAATCTCAAGCCCGGGCATATAAGGCCACCCAGATATTCGGATTTTTTTGACACTATGTCAAATGTTATGGCTGTCCCGAAATCAACGATAATGATACCCGGACCGAACATTTTCAAGACGGCATACGCATTCACAAGCCTGTCCTGGCCGACCTGGCTGGGTATGCGATACCTGTTTATAACAGGCACGGTTACACCATCGCCTATGACAACCACTTCTTTTCTAAAAAAATAGCTGAAAACAGATGCAAGATTCTTCTTTACGGCCGGAACAACGCTGCAGGCGTATACGGCTTCAAGGTCTTTTTCCTGTGCGCGGATATCTCCGAACTTGGATCGCAGCTCCGCAATCGCCTTATTCCTGGATTTCAACAGAGTTGTCGGGAATTTTGCAGAGCGCAAAACTAAAGAATCCTTTAAAACACCCACTGTCACGTTTGTATTTCCTACGTCTACGGCTATCAGCATGTTATTATAATATTGTCAGATGCCCGGAGGATATTTTTTCCAGAAACCCGTTGTCGCGCCTTATGATCAAACTTCCATGTTCGTCAAAATCAACGGCATACCCTTCAACTTCCCTGTCTTCCCAGCTGACCTTCACGCGGCCGCCAAGGATAAGGCCGGAATATTCTTTTACTTTCTGGATAATGTCCATGAATCTATGCTTCAGCAAAAGAGCGTAGAAGTGATCTATCTTCTTTATAATTATATGAGATAAATCCGCGATGTCAAACTCTCTTCCAAGGGCCTCTTTTAATGAGATCGCGTCTACAGGAAGGTCGCCCTTGTCCATATTAACGTTCAACCCTACTCCGACCACGATATAGTTTATCTTATCTTCAAGCAGGCTCAACTCTGTAAGAATACCGCAGACCTTTTTTTCGCCAAGCAAAACGTCATTAGGCCATTTTATCCTGACCCCATCAACATGCATCTCTGTCAAGGCTGTTGCCACAGCGAGAGCCACTGTCAATGTGACGCGCGAGGCCTGTTCTACCGGCATATCAGGACGGAGAATGAAAGAAAAATACAGGCCTTTTCCATGCGGCGAGACCCATGACTTCCCCAAGCGCCCCTTTCCCTGGGTCTGGCCCTTGGCAAAGATAACGCTCCCTTCCGGCTCGTTATTACGCGCCAAAAAGTGAGCCAGGTCATTTGTTGAAGTAACAAGGTCATAGGCATAGATCTTCGAACCCACGAACTTTGTCCCTAAGCTCGTCTTCTCTTGCTGTCTTTTAAATATTCTGGTTATGCCTTCGTCCATGCAAAGTCAGCCTTTTTGGCAAATCTAAGCCTTTTAATTTCATCCCTAAGAGCGGCTGCTTCTTCAAATTTCAAATTGCGCGCCGCGAGTTCCATATCATGCTGCAAAAAGGCGATGAGCGAATCAAATTCAAATTCATCTTTATTCTGGCCTGAAAGCCGGGCAAGATATGTTTTTGCCTCTTCTTCTTCTTTAAAACTTTCTTTGATCTCTTTGATGATAGTTGAGGAAGTGATATGGTGTTTAATATTATGTTCCAGCTGTATTACTCTGCGGCGGTTGCCTTCGTTTATTGCCATTCGCATGGAAGGCGTCACAGTATCCGCGTACATGACTACCTGGCCGTTGATATTGCGGGCTGCGCGTCCGGACAGCTGAATAAGAGAAACGCCGGAACGCAAAAATCCTTCCTTATCAGCGTCTAAAATAGCAACGAGCGAAACCTCAGGCAGATCCAGGCCTTCGCGCAAAAGATTGACACCCACAAGACAATCAAAATCTTTCTTCCGTAATTTCCTTAAGATCTCAATGCGTTCAATGGTCTGGATCTCAGAATGGAGATAGCGGACGCGCAGCCCCTTGTCTTCTAAATACTGGCTTAGGTCTTCAGACATCTTTTTCGTCAGCGTCGTCACCAAAACGCGCTCATTTTTACCGGCGCGCTCGCGTATGAGCATCTCCAGGTCTTCTATCTGCCCTTTAGTACTTTTTACGATGATCTCCGGGTCGGGTATACCCGTGGGCCTGATGACCTGTTCTGCGCTAATACCGCCTGATTTCTTGACTTCGTAAGAACTGGGTGTCGCGGAAACAAAGACCTCTTCCTTAACCAAGCTCTCAAACTCTTCAAACCTCAGGGGCCTGTTGTCCAGGCACGAAGGCAGCCTGAACCCAAAATCCACCAATACTTCCTTACGCGCTTTATCCCCCTCATACATTCCGCGGATCTGCGGAATAGTCACGTGACTCTCGTCCACAAATACTAAAAAATCGTCCTGAAAATAATCCAGGAGGCAAGACGGCCTTGAACCCGGGGCGCGAAAAGACAAGTGCCGTGAATAGTTCTCTATGCCATGGCAATACCCGGCTTCTTTCAACATCTCCATGTCGTATTTTGTGCGGCTCTCCAGTCGCTGCGCCTGGATAAGCTTGTTCTGGCTCCTTAATTCCCGCAGCCTGTCATCCAATTCAGATAATATAGACCTGCTGGCCTCGTCAATTGCCTCTTGAGATACTATGTAATGCTTAGCCGGATAGATCCCGATCTTTTCAAGGTCACAAAGCTTTTTTCCCGAGACAGGGTCTATTTCATAGATCTTGGCAATTTTATCAAAAGCAAGTTCCAGGCGGACAGCTTTTTGAGAATAAGCCGGAAAGACATCAACTACATCGCCTTTTACCCGTATCTTACCTCTTATAAATTCAACATCATTGCGTTCATACTGTATGCCTATAAGCCTTTTTATAACGTCGTTGCGGCTGACAGACTGGCCAATCTCCAGGAATACCATAAACTCCGCGTAATCCTTCGGACTTCCCAAATTATAAATACATGAAACTGAAGCAACTATAAGCGTATCGGGACGCGACAAAAGCGATGTAGTTGAAGACAGCCTCAGGCGGTCCAGGCGGTCGTTAATGGAAGAATCTTTTTCAATATACGTGTCCGTCGCAGGGATATATGCTTCGGGCTGATAATAATCATAGTAGCTGACAAAATACTCCACAGCGTTTTCAGGAAAAAATTCCTTGAATTCAAAATAGAGTTGCGCGGCTAAGGTCTTATTGTGGGAAATAACAAGCGTGGGCTTATTCATCGACTCTATGACATTCGCCATAGTGAAGGTCTTGCCAGAGCCCGTCACACCCAAAAGCGTTTGATAACGTTTTTTATCATTCTGAAAGCCTGAAACAAGCTTCTCAATAGCCTGCCCCTGATCCCCCGCAGTCTTGAATTTGCTTTTAAGTTTAAATTTCGGCATTGCTAATCACACATTCCCACTGAGGCCACCGAGGTCCGACCTCGGCCCCGAACGTCGAGGTCGGACTTCAATATATCCGCTAATTTTTTGAATATTGCAGGGCGTAACGATCCACCAACTCGCGGATCATCCTCTGATATTTTGTGTGATAGCGGGCGGCTTGGCGCTTAAAAAAATCAATGCTGGATTTTTTAAGGGAAATCGTAATTTTCTTGGTCTCTTCGGAAATGACCAAATCGGCAGGAGACGGCAAGAGATCCTTTACCCTGGTCAACTTCCCCATCGGCATATCAAAATCAAGCGTCTTTTTTCTCATAATACCACCTTCCTTTCCTCATCCCAAACAAAGCTGCCGTAGTTCTTATCCACGATTATAGTGTAATATAGATATGGCTAATTGTCAATATTATTATATTTATATAAGGGCTAAGCCTTGACAAGTTAAACGGCTATGAAACCTTCTCAGGATACTTTTTATCAATCTCTCCCTTATAATAAATAGTAAATCTACAATTGAGTTCGGTTGCCATCATCTAACAGAAGAATATTTGAACCGAATAACTTCTGATAATCTTCAGCCTTTTCGGTGTGTATGGGAATGATGTTTTTGGACTTGATGGCTTTTGTAAACTTAACCAAATCCTCGACGTAAGCATGACCTGAAACATGCACCTGATTAATCTTGACGCCATTCTTGTCCCAGAAACCCTTAACGCCATCGAGATAGCCTTCCCATTGCGAATAAATAACTGAAGTATCTTTCAGCAGTCTCTTGTTCCTAAAAATATTCCTCATGGTGTAAGAGTCTTTCACAAGCATCTTTTGTTTCAGCGAAAATACTTCTTCTTTTGTGATTTTTGCTTTGCCGAACTTATACATCTTTTTTTCGTTCAGCACTTTGTCCGTATACCTGTTCGGGATGAAAAAAATCCTCATGTTCTTGCCCCAGTCATACTGGGGCACGCCTTTTGAAATATCTTTAAGCGCATGAAGAATGTAGGCAGTATAAGGGTCAACGACAAACAACGTATCCGTCTTCATGCAAGCCCTGTAAGCAGAAACAAGCCTGTCAATGTTCTGCGAAGAGCAGGACAAAAACGTGAGATTGCCTTGAGACTTCAGTAAAGACACCAGCTCTTTTTCAATATCCTTCTCAGTCCTGTATTCCGCATTTTCTCTGGAAAGCATCGTGCCTTCCATAATCAAATAATCAATATCCTGCAAAGGCTTCTTTATCATCGAGTTAAACAGCACGTCTTTTCTTCCATGCCCCCTAAAGTCTCCCGAATAAAAAATGCGCTTCCCATCAGCCTCTATGAAAAAAGCCATTGCGTCAAACCCGGAATGGTCAACAAGGTAAGGAGTAACCTTAACATCTTTTACCAGAAAAGGCTTCCAAGCCTCCACAATCCTGACGTTCTTTAGCACGCAGTTTGTCTGCCCAAAAAGAAAACTCAGCTCAATCAGTTCTTTTGTGCCCCTGCTCATAAAGATTGGGATGTCTTGGTGCACGAAGGAAAGGAGACCGTAATGATCCTGATGAGCATGACTCAACAAAACAGCATCAAAACCCGCCCTATCATACAACCCATCAACTGCGGGAAGAAGGCCATCCTTCAAAAAATCTTCTCTGGACTTCTTCTTAACGTCCTTAGAATAATTCTCCTCACTCAAAGGAATGCCAAAATCCACAAGAATCCTTGCGTTCTCTGCCTGCAACTCAATACAAGAACCGCCGATTTCCTTAGTCCCACGATGAATAGTTAATTGCATGTTTCTTTCCATAGCTTTTCTATCTTGATACTGACGGGGTTGCCTATAACGCAAACAGGCACCCCCAACTTATTTATATTATCCTTAAGCTCCATCACGCTTTTCTGTTGATAGCCATCATACCCAAAAATATACAGCCCTACTTTGTGAATCATCTTTTTAGGATTCGGCAAACTTAAACTAAAAATTTTGTTCAGCAAGGACACATAATCAGAATATGCGCTGATAATCTCTTTCTCCCGACGAGCCAACTGTTTATTGTACTTCTGCACTTGTTCTATCACTCTCGGGCTAGTCTTAGGCCAAATTTCGCTGTTTGAGAAATCCTTGGCTTCAATAAAATGTAAAACACAATCCTTTGTGTCATACATCAGAATATCTATCCTATCCATCCTGCTTCTTGGCTTATTCTCTTTATATCCCGGCTCTTCATTGTCTTCTGAAGTCTGTTTCAACGAAACTTCCACATCCAACAAAACATACCGACCTGGCTTATTCATAAATGGAGAAAACTTATATAACTTAGAAATCCCATCAGGCTCAACACTTGTATACTTTTCGCAATTCTCCTTAATCCTAGGATAAGATTCTAAAAAACCTCTTACAGGAACCATCTCTTTAAGGTTTACTTCATTAACATAGGAACGGTTATAATCGTAAACCGATGCGTATTTCACATGAGTCTTGAATCCATGCTTGTCAAAACAAAACAACCTTCCTCCACGATAATAAAAATCGACAGAACCACTCCGAATAGCAGGAAAAACCTCACCGCCCTCAATGTCTTTTTTTAAACTATCATTGAATAACCCTGACTTCAGCAATTCGTCAATGATCCCATCATCAAGCCTTCGCTTAAACAACCAATCATCCATCAGCATCACCTCCAAGCAAAAAGAATAATCAGTATATAAAAATCTTACCCCATATCCGCAAATCTTGCATAAAACTTGTATTTATATCAAGGCTAAGCCTTGACAAGTTGTCCGTTATGGAGCC
>JBBTLH010000098.1:0-8708 GCA_038068755.1 Candidatus Omnitrophota bacterium | reverse complement strand
GAATGGCGACTGTGATGCTCCAAGTAAAGGAATGAGAAGAACTGACTAGCCATGTTTCGCCGCCGTCAGGATCAGTGAGATTTACCGCGCCCTTAATAGCAAATGGGGCCGGCGACACAGACTTTACATACGTCCTGTCAGAAACCTGCTCTAATTTAATTTTTCCTTGAATAGTCGGCTGATTGGGAACAGCCAAATTATAGGGTTGGACGTAAGCCACATCAATTGTTGCCAAAGCCGTGCCGAACGTGGTGCCGTTGTCGGAACTAAAGAAAATATCCATATTACCCAACTCTCCGGCGTACTCCCACGCGATAGGGATTTGAGCGCCGCCGATATAATACACCTCGCCTCCGCCCGGAACAGTAATGGATAATTGGCCTTTTAGTTCAAAATTCGCGGATTCGGCAAAGACATTTGCCTCATCGCTGGCAGCGGTGATTTTTATCTTGTTGTCCACACCTATGGTGTTCCTAGCCGTAGGCGTACCCCATGTTGCCGGCGGCTGCCAACTGTAATTCTGGTTTCCGCTGGCGCCCGTAGCAGTCGTTACCAGGACATACTGCGTGCCGCCATTATCGGAATAATAAATATTGACTGTACCCAGATCGCCGCAGTTTTTCCACTGGATGAGATGGCTGCTTGGCAGAGTAGCGCTATTTATCTTCCAGGCGTTCGCGCCTGTATCCGCGGCTGTCGGTGTTGAAAGTATTATCTTGCCCTTGATCGTAAAATCGGAGGCGGAATTAACATAAACATTGGTAGACGAAACAGAGCTCGCCACTTTTACCCTTAACTTTGTTCCTATAGCATTAGGCACGCTCCAGCTATAACCCTCTAAATTGGAAATCGCCGCGCCCCCGGCAATTAGGCCCTGATAATCATCGGCGTTACCTCCTATACCGTCTGCGCCCAACCCGCTGTTGTTGTCGTAATAAAGCTTTACCTGCGGAACCTGGCCGTAAGTCGTCCAAGAGATCTGATAATTATCAGTTCCGTCATCAGGATTATCAACGTAGAGAGTTTGCCCGCCATTAGGCTGAATCAAAACAATCTGCGCTTGAATAGTAAGGTTATTGGCTGAAACAGCAGACGTTCCACCGTCGGCGGTTTGAACCTTCAACTTTATAGTGGTATTCCTGTCGGAAGCAATGACATTGGACGGGATGGCCCATAGATAAGACCCTGTGCCTGAACCTGCCGGAGTGCCTGTAACTATGGTATTGGTGTAATTCAGGCCCCCATCGGTAGAATATAGGATATCAACCGTGCCCAAAGCGCCGGTAACGTTCCAGGTTATGGATTTGTTTTGGCCGACCAGCCAGGTAACCGCGCCGCCATTGGCATCACCTGTAAGAGCAAGCGTGCCTTTTATCGTGAAATCAAAATCACCGGCGGAAAAAACTTCCGTCTCTTTCCCTGTCTGGAAAACCTTGACGCGCACTTTATCGCCCACTATGCCCGCTACGTCGGGGATAGTCCATTTATAGCCTATCAAGGTTTCTCCGCCAGGCACGTTATTAGACGCTACCGCATTGGCAATAACACCGATATAGCCGCCTATGCCGCTATTTGTGTCATAGCGGAGATCAACTGTCCCGAAATTAGCCGGCTTAGGCGTCCACTTGATAAAAACTACGTCTCCCACATTAAAAGTCAAACCTGTTGAATTAGGATAATCCAATTTTAGGTAATTTACGGTTTTAAAAGCAGCGGATTGTCCAGAGGTTCCGTTCGTGGCATCCGTATCACCGTCCAAAGAGACCTTGGCTTTATTTACATTCACGTGTGCCTCAGCAACGGTCCAAAGATAAGTCCCGGCGGTAATATTGACCGTCCCCGTAGTCAATACCGTAGGCCACGTTGCGCCGTTATCGCTGGATAAACTGATATGCGCTGTGCCGCTGATCGAACCGTTTACGACCCAGTTGATTGATTTGGTATTGTTGGCCGACGGCTCTGTAACCTGTACGAGTTCATTGAGGTGCGGCTCGGTAATGTTAATAGTACCTTTCAAATAAATAGGCGCGTTCGCATCGTCATAAACCGTGTCTTCCGCGCCATTCTTTGCTACGCGCACAGTGACCTGCTGGCCTGAACCCAAAGGATTGCCGATAAGCCACGTAAAGGACTGCTGCACTTCAGGAGAACCCCCTGCAAGATTGTCCGTAGGCCCTGCGCCTGTTAGATAATTCCAAGCACCCGCGCCGATCTTGTATTTAATGACCACAGTCCCTAAATTGCCGTGCGGCGTCCACTTGACTGTTTTTGACTCGCCGTAACGCCATATCTCGCCGCCCAAGGGCGCGTCTACTGTCACAGACGAAAGCATATTGAAAGCCGTGCTTTCACCTAAGACGGACGAATCATTGGATTGCACGACTTTGATCTTCGAAGTCGGATTAGACGTTGCCAGGTTGTTGGGTATAGTCCAGTTGTAAGAACCGCCGCCCGCATCCGTGCCCGCAGCCACACCGGTCGCTATTGGCGTCGGGTCATAAGATAAGCCGCTGTTGCTGGAATAATACAAGTCAACTGTTCCATCCGTGAGCCCTGCGCCGAAGTATCCTTTCTTCGACCATGTGATACTACGCACTTCACCCAAAAGCCACGTCACTGCAGTAGTCGGCGATACGCTATAGATCTGTCCTTTGAGAGTGAAAGCCGTGCTTGAGGAGACAACCGTTGTCTGAGGCGGCAGGGGATCATCGTCATAAGTGAGTTTCAATATGTTCGTCGTGCCGATAGTATTCTTGAGGCTTGTTGTTGACGAAGGGATCGTCCAGGCATAGGAAGTGGTTGTGGCATTGACGCCTGAGGCCACTGTATGGTCGAAATTTGTGCCGTCCGTTGCCAAGGCGATAGTCAGGGTCTTGCCGGTCAGGTCGCCTGTAGAAGCCCAGGTGATATTCTTCTGCTCGCCTATCTTCCAGGTGTTCGGCGGCTGATTGAGGGTCAAGGTCGGATTGATGATGAAGTAATTATTGGAAATATCGAAATTCCTCGTTCCCATGCCTGCTTCGATGTCTGATATCTTTATCTTCACACTGGATTTAGGGGCTGTGCCGTATTTGGTCAGAAGGTTTGTTCCGCTGATGCTCGCAGGTATGTTCGTCCACGTCCAGCTACTGAAGTTGTCCGGGGTTCCTGTATCAACATCGAGAGCGGTCGCGCCTGGGACCTGGAGCCATGTCGTGCCGCCGTCAACGGAAACCTCGATCTTAATCCTGTGAACCCCTCCTGTCCCCAGACCGCCGGTCTTCATCCCGTCGGAATAATACCATTCGATAAGGCCGTTGCCAGCGATACTCCATTTGGTGGCGCCGGTATAATCCGTATCAGAAACGCTGCCCACAGGAGTAGCGATGTCCAGAAGCGGAAATTCCGTCACAAACCAGGCGATATTTATAGGAATATCCGCTGTAGCTGGATTTCTTGTGAGCGTCAGTTGGTTGGCTGCAGATATCTGCCCCCTGCAGTAAATCTCATCATAATCTGCCGTACCTGTAGCCGCTGTGGTGGACAAAGAAATAAAAGCCAAGCTCCTCTCCAGCGCAACGCTGTCAGGCGCAAGAGAAGGAGTCGCGCTTGACGTGCCGACACCCATGGCCTGCGTGCCTCTTTTTGAGAACGCCTCGTTTTTCATCTCCACGGCATACCATTCGATCTCAACCGTGTCGCTCGTGCCCTGTCTCGTAAA
Source organism: Candidatus Omnitrophota bacterium (assembly GCA_038068755.1). GTDB lineage: Bacteria > Omnitrophota > Gorgyraeia > Velamenicoccales > Velamenicoccaceae > Phelpsiimicrobium. The sequence goes on along the minus strand of JBBTLH010000098.1, from coordinate 5,008 downwards.
CGTGAGGGTGTTGGCATCCGTGATCTCCCCGCGGGTCGCATACTGCTCTTCATCGCCGTTGACGTTGGCGCCGGGCGCTTTGGAAAAGACAAGGAAGGATTTCGCGGGATCAATGGGATAATAGGTCGGCGCGCTGTTCAGATTGACAGTCGCGGTTGTGGCAGCGGCGGCAATGGTCGAAGTGCCCTTCTGCACAAAGACATCCCTGTCAAATTCAACGATCTGATATGAGATATCGTTATTGTAAGCGTTCGGGCCCTGTTTTCGTGTTATGGTCACTTGATTCGCGGCGCTCAGGCGGGCGCTGAATATGTTCGCCTCATCCACGGAATTGTTTGTGTTGTAAGACGACCAGTTCAGTAAAGGAAAACTCTTCGTCAGGTCTACGCTCTGCGGAAGCGTGACGACCTTCGAGGTCACAAGTTCGGCTATTGTGGTGACGCCGGTATAAACATTGACCCCGCTGGCGAATTCAACAACCATATAGTCAATGTTAACGACGATGCCTGATGTGCGGCGTGAGAAAAGTATGTGTGTGGGGTCATCGATGAGCGCCCGGATATCGATATCCCTGCGGTCATTGGATGCGGCACTGAAGGTTACGATCAAAAATGACTTGCTGAGATCCAGGCCCACACCGCCCAAAGCACCGGAAATATCCAAGGTCAGGACCTCCGCGGTGCTCCCCATGCTCGTTGTGCCGCGCACGGCCCTCTTGATCTGATAAGCCTGGGCGTCCATGAGCGGCAGAAAAACCACTAAAGCCGCCACCGCGCACAACAACACCGCGATACATTTCATGCTTATTTTCGATAAGGTCCTGGTTTTCATGGCACTTTCCCTCCCTATGGGGATATACGGCTTATGGAGTACTCTCCGTATCTACACCTGGCAAACCCCTTGTGGCAAGACTAGCCACGCCTGACTGGATAAAATTTATGGTCTTGGTCATTGCCTTCCTTTTGCTGTTTTCCGCGGGTTTTTCATACTCCACGCTAACCAAATCTCCGACCTTGATCTCAGCAAGAGACCTTATATGTTTGACTGAGGTCTTTTCATTGATGGGTATCAGCATCTCATATTCCGTGCCGGCGTCATAATCCCTGTTATAAATAATAGAAACTGAATTCTTAGTGATCCCTGAAACCTCGCCGCTTATGGACTCAACAGTAAATGCCTCTTCCTGCTGCTTGGCCGCCTCATTTAACTCAATAGGCTTTTGCTCCTTAGGCGCCTGGCTCTGTGCGTATACAAAAGATACAGCTATTAACGTAAAAACCGCCAAACCTATCAAGAGCCTGATTTGAAACAATTTATTTTTCATAAAACCCTCCGAATTATATTTTCTTGTACTTTAAGCTCACAAAAGAAAAATCCTGCGGGTCTTTATCTATCTGCCGCAGGCTTAATATACCGCGCATGGCATTACCCTCTACTTCGCCGCGCCATGAAGCTGTGCCTGATACGGACGTCTGCATAGTCTCCCAAATAATACGGCCGGCTTCCTTTGTGGTTGAATAATTGGAAGCGGGATAACCATTAAGGTTCAGGTTCTCTGAAGACAGCTTCCCATCCTTAAAAATCAATGTGTCCACTGTCTGGAAAGGCGTGCCCGCGATGAACTTGATTTGCCAGGCGCTTCCATCAAGGCCCACTATCTGAAAGGCTATTTCCTGCTCTTGATGTAAAGCGACAGCCTTTTCTTGCGACAGTACTAACGAAGCACGCCTTGTTATCTTATGGCTATACAATAAAGCTGAAGCGGCAAGGGCTGCCAATACAAGCCCGGAGACTACAGGTATCCTTAAACTATATACCCTCTTACCCTGCTCATCTGACTCTTCTTTAGAAGCCTGATCGATCTTCTCCTGGATCTTCTTTCCGAATTCTTCAGAGCCTAAAAATACTTTTCGGTTAAGTTCCTTATGCAAGAGCTTATTTTCTTCGCTTGTATCTTCTTTGGCGAAATCTTCATAGCTCTTATCTTTTAAATAACCTAAAGTCTCAGCGACCTCTTCCTTCAGGCTTATATTGCCTCCCAACTGAGTAGGTTGACCTATATAATATAGGTAACTTGAATAAAGGTATTTATCAGGCCCTGCAGCCAGGTTGAGCAGCACAGGATTCATGTGGATATAGCGCGTAAGCCTCAACAAATTGGCATCTTTCTCAACAAGAACAGCCCTGAACCTGCCGCGGAAGAGGTGGCCTTCTCTGTTGTATTTTTTATTATAATATTTCGTATAAGAAGAGGTAATATTATGCATTATCTCAGAAAGGGTTGTTTCCGGCTTGGTCTCAACCAATATATGGATATGAGTAGGTATAATGACAAAGGCAAATAATTTAAATCCATGTTGATTTTTATTTTTTGACAATAATTCCAAATACATCTGAAAATCTTCTTTATCATTAAAAAGATCTTGCCCTTGTATACTACGGCTTGTCACGTAATGTAGGGCCCCTTCTAAATATATTCTTGGAATTCTTGGCATTTTTACTTTCCTGCCTGGCACTTTTGCCTTGTTTTTGTTTTCGTGCCTGGCACTTCCGCTTCAGACGAAAAAAAATCCCAGGCAAATGCCCGAGATCTTTTAATCTCTAACTTCGGCAACTTGCCTGCCCGCCACTAATAATTGGCGGGTGCACAGCTTTGCCCAGTCGCTCTTCGCGCCTGGTCCGACATGTTTTGTGTCGGAGCCCCAAGGTTTCCCTTCGCGCCACACAAATCGGCGCGTCCTTTCGGAGGTTTGCCCTTTCGTTTTCTCTACCCCAATCTTTCAATACTAAATATATCATTATTTTAGTATTTTTTCAATGCCTCCAACCTAACTGATTAATTATCATAGTGTTACAATATGAAAAATATTAGGCATAGCACCTTTTATTAAGCGCTATGCCCTTTTCAAAAAGCGTTTATTTTTTGCTCTGCATAAGCCCCATTGCAATTGATAGCAAGAAACAAGAGTTAGCAAAATTTAACAATGCGTTAGCTTCCAATCCCAACGGAGGTACAGGAACCACCAACAATCTGGAGATTATTCCAACCACCAGACTGACCAAACCAATGGCTAACACGATTCTATTAAGACTCATCGTCTCACCTCCTTAATTTTGCTTACTTTAGGTTTCTTTTCTCTACAAAATTAATCCCGAAGCTTGCCGAGGAAAATATCCGAAGGAAATTTTCCAGGCGTTTAAGCAAGGGACAATTTCATACTCCTATTCTATTCCTATTCCGGAAAAATACAAATATTATTATATCCCCATCCTTTCTTTAACCTGGGCCTCTTTATGCCTGCGCCGGCCAAGGACCATAAGGACGCTGATAAGCCCGAACATTATAGAGCTTTTGAGTATGGTCAAAAAAGCATATACCGGCCTGTCGTTATTAGCTATTATCAAAGCGCTTAACCCCATAGAAACACTTACGACGAGAATAAAATATACGGCGCCTCTGGATTTGAGCCCCAGATCCATCAGATAATGGTGAAAGTGGTCGCGGCCGGCATACTCAAGCCACTGGACCATGTTCCTTATCTTTCTTTCCCTATACCTCATTATCGTCGTAAACGTCATATCAAAAATAGGCACGCCTAAAATAAGGATAGGGATGGATATTTTTATTATATCATTTGATGCCCAACTTCCAAGAAGAGCGAATGCTGCTACGGTAAAACCTACGAACATGCTGCCCCCATCGCCCAGAAACATCTTATCTTTCCTTAGGTTATAGGGCAAAAACCCAAGACAAGCGCCGATGGCTGTCACGGGCAAGAACATAAGGTCGTTCTGGCCGGTAGAAAAAAGGATGACGAAGAAAAAAAACGAAGTAACTATGCCGAGCCCTGAACACAAGCCATCCACGCCGTCCAAATAATTAAAGGCATTAGTCATCCCTAAGATCCACATAAAAGTTATAAGCACCTCCAGAATATTAAAGATGAGGCTATTGGGCAGGAAGCTTATCCGGATGCCTCCCAATATCAAAATTGAGGCAGCCACAAGCTGGACGATGATCCTCACCCTGGCGGAAAGTTTTTGCTTATCGTCTATAAGGCTGACGATAAAGATCAAAGTTGAGCTAATAAACAGGTCTAAGTGGAATTTTTGGTATAACGGGATCATAAACGAGGCCACAACCACGCCGAGATAGACAGCTACTCCGCCTAATAGCGGCACAGGCGACTTCTGTAATTTACGGACCTCAGGGTAGTCAACGATATCCCACCGCAAAGCCAGACGCCTTAAAAAAGGGCAAAGAGAAAAGGATACCAGGAAAGAAACAAGCAGCGCAAAAAATGTCATAGCTCTTTTAATATCCTTAAGGCCTTAAAGCCTTCTGCGTGCCTGACCCGGCCCTGATAGCCCCGGAATACCGCGCAGGATTTAGCGCTCTCCAAAATATTTAAGTTCTCAACTCTCGTCCTGTTGACCTGAGAACAATGCAGTTTCAGAAGTTTAAGTTTCTTGTCCATAACGCGGGATATATCAACGAATACGTCGGGTTCAAAATTCTGCGTCGTCGGGACTTCGTAAAAAAGGACTTCTTTGATATATCGCGTGGCTGATAACGCCGCGTGAGCGAGAGCGCGGTGGTCCTGATGGATGTCTGAAAGGAAATTAAACAGCACCATGTGCGGCTTGACCTCGCGTATCGCTTTTTCTATTGCCATTATCACCGACCTGTCGCGCGGGACTTCGGTGTCTTTAAATCTGCCCCAGAATATTTTTTTGACCTTCATAAAATGCGCGGCCTTTTCCTGCTCGCACATCCTCATCTCAGGCGTACCGCCTACTTCTCCCGCAGTCAAAATAAGCATAGACACATTATGCCCCTTCTGCGCATATTTAATAAGAGTCCCGCCGCAGCCGAATTCTATATCATCCGGATGAGCCCCTATAGCTAAAATATTCATACTAAGGCCTCCTAAACTCCCAAACTCGCTACAACGTCCTCAGCGATCTTATTATCTACGGAATTTACGTTATTGTTATAGCCTGTTAA
>JBBTLH010000097.1:0-9963 GCA_038068755.1 Candidatus Omnitrophota bacterium | reverse complement strand
GAGATCACGATATTCAGCAGGCAATTAGCGAGCTTGATAAGATCCGGAGTTCCCATCCTGCGCGCCTTAAACATCATCGCGGAGCAATCTGAGAATCAGGCTTTTAAGGGAGTGCTTGCCAAAATAAGCACGGATGTCAAGGAAGGAAAATCTTTTTCTTCCAGCCTGCAGGCCTGGCCGCATGTATTTTCTTCTTTTTATGTCGCCATGGTGCGTTCTGGCGAGAACAGCGGGACGCTCCAGGAAGCCCTCTTGAGGATATCCTCTTACCGCCAGAAGCAGGAGGAGATGCTTTCTAAAGTCAGGGCTGCCCTGGCGTATCCTATTCTTATGGCCCTGGTAGGCGCCGGCACCGTTATTTTTATGTTTACTTTTGTAATGCCGAAACTGATGACTATCTTTGCCAATATGGGCCAGGAATTACCGATGCCGACTAAGGTCGTTATCGCGATAAGCGTTTTTTTAAGAGAGAAGTGGTTTTATCTCTTAGGGGGTTTGTTTGTCTTATATATCTTTATCATAAAGAGCGCGACATTTAAGGCAAGGAAGCATTTTTTAAGTTTGCTTTCGCTTCACGTGCCGGTCTTAAACCGGTTCTTGATTTATAACGAGTTTTCTACGTTCTCAAGGACTCTTGAGAACCTGATCAAGAGCGGCATCCCGATCCTTCGGGCGATAGACATCAGTATCCCTATTTTAAGCAATGAGATCATTAAGCGCGAACTAAGGCGAAGCGCTCTGGAATTAGAGCAGGGCTCGGCCTTTGGCGCGAGTTTAAAAAAATCAAAATTATTCCCGCCGTTCATGATCAGCCTGATAACAGTAGGCGAGGAATCCGGCAAGCTTGATGAGGCGCTAAGTGAGATCGCCGATGCCTACGAGCATGATTGTGACGAGGCCATGAAGGTCATGACCTCTTTGCTTGAGCCGTTGATGATACTATGCATGGGGCTCATTGTCGGTTTTATCGTCATGGCGATGTTATTGCCGATATTTGAGATCAACGTCATGGTTAAGTGAGAAAAGACAGAAGACAGAGGACAGAAAGGCCTAAAAATCATAAATAAATGGAAAAAGAGAGAAGTCAAAATCGGGGGGTTTTGATATTTCCATGTTTTCATTTTTTATTTTTTTTAGGTTCTCTGTTGTCTGTCTTCTGTCCTCTGTCTTCTGATTTTTGTTTTGCTCAAGAGTGGCAGGAATTGCGCGGCGATCATTTTATAATCTATTACGAAAATGACAGTGATGGTTTTGTCAAGGAAGTGCTTCGCCAGGCGGAACGTGACTATTCGCAAATAGCGTCTGATCTGGGTTATGCGCGTTACGCGAACTTTTGGCAGTGGGAAAATCGTGTCAAAATATTTATCTATCCCGACCAGGATTCTTTTTTAAAGGCGACGCTTCAGCCTTCCTGGTCCGTAGGGACCGCCAACTATACGACAAAACAGATCAGCGGATTTTCCGGATGCACGCAATTCAAGACTGATACGCTGGCGCATGAAATAGCGCATCTTGTTTTTAGGGATTTTGTGGGTTTTGTAGGTGAGGTGCCGCTGTGGCTTGATGAAGGTGTTGCTCAGAGCCAGGAAAAGTCTAAGCGCGAACTTATCAATTATTACGCGCGCGCCTTATATGAAAAAAACCAGTTATTGTCGCTTAAGAGCTTGACAGAGATGGATGTGCGCAGGGTTGCCGAAGGCGCTCAGGCGCAGGATTTCTATGTTCAGGCCGCTTCACTTGTCAGTTTTCTGATAGAGCGTTATGGCGCTGATAATTTTACTCATTTTTGTCGGCAGTTGCGGGACGGAAAAAGCCTGGATGAAGCCCTGCGTTTTGCTTACGCGGGCCGCATAGGAAGTTCTTCTGAATTAGAGCGGAAGTGGCTTAAATATGTTTCCGAGATAAAGATAACCGTCAGTATCAAGACGCCCGGCGGGACGAGTATAGCAAGCTATAAGTGACTAAAAAATACACGGTGCTGATCGGCGCCACGCGCATTATGTCTTTTACACAAGGAGTGTTTATGTTAAAGAAAATTGGGTTTACGCTTATTGAGCTCATGCTCGTAGTCATCATCATAGGCGCGCTTGTGGCGATGGTCATGCCACGGTTTGCCGGACGCTCGGAACAAGCAAGGACGGCCGCCGCTAAAGCGGATGTCACAGCTAATATCGCCACCGGCTTAAAACTTTATGAATTAGATAACGGTAATTTCCCTACGACGCAAGATGGCCTGCAGGCGCTCGCGCAGAAACCGGCGAACGCCAATAATTGGAACGGGCCTTACCTGGAAAGAAAGCCTATTGACCCCTGGGGCCGCGAGTATAAATATGTTTCGCCGGGCACGCATCGGCCGCATGATTATGACTTGTATTCTTTAGGCAAAGACGGCCAGGAGAGCGCTGACGATGTCGCGAATTGGGAGTAAGCGTAGAACACTTAGTTTTACGTTGATAGAAGTAATGGTGACGGTCAGCGTTCTTTCCTTCGGTATCCTTCTCTTATACCATTCTTTTTTTATCTCCGTAGATTCCGTCCAATATGCTTCAAACCGCCTTAACGCGCAGATCTGGCTGGATGTCAAAGCATGGGAAGAAAAAGATGCTTTCGCGCGCGCGGGCGGTGCAATGCCAACTGCAAGCGAGGCAGGCGTTGTTAAGCTCAATGGAAGGGATTTCATTTTTCAAAGTTCCATTCAGCCCCTTGAGGCGGATTTATATACCCTTACTTTGGCGCTCTCCTGGAAAGAATCAGGAAAAGAGCGCTCTCTTTTTTACGCCACGTATCTTATTGCAAACGAGTCTGCTGTATGAAAAATAAAAATGGGCTCACCTTTGTGGAAGTATTGATCACTTGTTTTATGGTCGCCCTGATAGGCATTGCCGTTTATTCTTCACTGAATAACGGCATAAGGGCCTGGCAGAGAGTCCAGCAAAAAATGCCTGAAGAAGACATCGCCATATTCTTTGATAAATTTCTTAATGATGTATCAAATTCATTTCAATATCCGCAGATAAGTTTTTCCGGAAATCAGACTTATGTCGCTTTCCCCGCGATGATAGGGATTGGGATCGGCAGGAGCTCTTATAATTTTAATCCCGGGCAGGGCCGTTTAGAGAGGGCGCAGGAGGCGTATAGTGATATTTTTGAAAGCAAGGCGCCTCAGTTTTATAGTATTTTGAGCGATGTAAGCGCTTTTGTCCTATCTTATTATTTTTATGATGTAGAGGAAGAGGAGTTTATCTGGTCTCACGAGTGGCCGCCTCAGGAAGGCAAGCCTTTGGATGCGAATATTCCTTTAGCAGTAAGGGCGGCGATAGAGGTAAACAACGGAAAGAAAACATATGGTTACACAAAAGTCATTCAGTTGCCGCTTGCCGTCAGATAGCAAGGGGAGCATTTTGATACTTGCTTTTTGGGCTTTGTCATTATTGTCGCTTTTTGCTATTTATATGGGGCAGGGCGTCCGGCAGAAGCTGGTATTGATGGACCGCCTTATTGGGCGTTCACAGCTTTATGGCGTGGCAGAGGCAGGGGCAAGGCGCGGAGAGGTGGAGTTACGTAAACCCGATGCCGATGCAGCGATAAATTCTCTGAGAGACCCCTGGGCGCGTTCCATATATAAAGATATTAAGGTAGGCGCTGGCATGTTTTCATTGAATATAGTTGACGAAGAGCGTAAGGTCAATATAAACACAGCAGGGCTTGATGTTTTAAAGAGGTTGTTTAAGGAGGTTTTAAGCGTAGATGACGCTGCTTCTGAAGAGATAGCCTCTGCTATTATAGACTGGCGCGACGCGGACAATACGTCTCTTGCTTTGGGCGCTGAAAGTAACTATTATTCAGCTTTAAAATATCCTTATCCATGCAAGGATGCCAGGTTTGACATTTTAGATGAATTGTTGCTTGTTCGTGGAGTTACCGCTACACTATATAATAGTGTTAAAGATCACCTGACTATTTATGGACAGGGCCAGGTCAATATTAATACTGCTCCTGCGGTAGTCCTTTTGGCTCTGGGCCTTGAAAAAAAAATGGTTGATAAGGCCCTGTCTTTTCGCGCTGGCAAGGATGGCGAAGAGGCAACTGAGGATGATAACGTTTTTACCGGCACAGCTAATATCGTCCCGCAGTTAAGCCAATTTACGCCTTTAAGCCCTGAAGAATTGACGATTTTAAGCCAGTTCGCTTCAAGCGGCCTTGTGGGCGTGGTTTCGGAGTATTTTACCGTATTTTCCGAAGCTGGCTATGGCTATAAAAAGGATACGCGGAGCGTTACGTGCGTTTTTCAAAGGATACCTTTGGAAGATAAAGGGTATGGGACCCAGGCGAAGTTCTGGAGAATTTCTCAGTGAAAAAAAAGTTCAATATACCCGGCCTTAATTCTTTAGCTCCCATGGTCTCAAAAGACCTGGTTTGTTTTGATTTTGTGGGTGACGCTATCAAGGCTGCCACTTTAAAAGAGCTTCCCGCCAAAAAAGCCTTAAGCGGTGTTTATTATAAAGATGTCCGCGGCCTTTCCAGGGAGGATATTGTAAATGCATTAAGAGAATTCGCGCAATCAAGCTCCAAGAGGGCGCAGCGCGATGTTATAGCCACTATTCCATCCAATCTTGTCATCACCAAGAATATTGAAATACCCTCTCAGGACCCAAAAGAAATAAAGGAGATCATTAATCTACAGGCTGGCAGGCTTACTCCTTACGCGCGCGAAGAAGTTATCATTGATTATGTGCGTATAGGGACCTTCAGGCAGAGTTATACTAAACTTTTGCTCATAATCGTAAACAAAGACGTCGTAAAAAAGCAATTGGGCATCCTTGAGGAAGCGGGTATAAGGGCGAATAAGATCGTTTTGTCTTCGGAAGCGATGGGCATGATGGTGCATCAACATCTTAAGTTTGAGGTCCAGGATTCGCCTTTTTGCCTTATCCACACTGATTTCTCGTCTACTGATTTTGGTATCTATATTAAAGACAGGCAGATATTCCTAAGGAGTATCTCCATGGGCGCGCATCAGCTTACTGGAGAGAAAGAAAAATATCTTCCGCGTTTTATAGATGAACTGAAGAAATCTTTTGACGCCTATCAGGCTGAAGATATAGAAGTCAATCCTTCGCTCGTAGTTTTTACGGGCGCCATAGATGACCTAAAAGACCTTGAAGTCATGATGCTTGACGCCTTCCGCATGCCTGTCAGGGTGTTGAGCGTAGTTGATCTTATTGGCCGTAGCGATTCTGTTTCCAAAGACCTGATAAACCCGCGCTCAATATCTATGCTGAACGTCATTGCGCCTCTTTTTAAGAGCGAGACAGCGGTCATCAATCTTATCCCTGAAGAGGTCAAATTAAGGCAAGCACTCGAAGAAAGGGGAAAAGACATCATAAGGGCTGGCGTCCTCGTCATGACTATCATTTTGTTTATCTGCGGCATTTTTTTGGTCCATATCTACCTGAAATCCGAATATCTGCATAAGTTTGCTTCAAAGTTTAAAGGTTTGAATGAGGAGGCTTCGCAAATTGAAAAAGATTTCTCAAAAGTCAGGATCATCAGGAATTACCTGTCGGTCCGCGGACTATCTTTGAACGTCTTATCGGAATTATATGATCTGACACCTCTGGAGGTATCTTTGACGAGTATACGCCTTAAGGAAAAAGGGGCATTTTCCATAAGGGGAGAGGCGAGTTCCATGTCCGCTGTTTTTTCTTACGTCAATGATCTGGAAAAATCCACGTCTTTTAAGAACGTCAAGACAAAGTACACCTCTAAGAAAAAGGTGGATAATCAAGAGTTGGTGGATTTTGAGATAGCCGCTGTCCTTGAGGGGGCAAGAGAGGAGGCTGCATGATCATGGCCTATCTGTCTCGTCTTAACAAGAGGGAGAAGCTTGTATTTTATGCCGCGGCTGTTTTTATTTCTATCGCTTTGATAGACAGGCTGATCGTAGGGCCTATCTTCTCGCGAATGCGCCTTTTAGATGAAAAGATAAAGGTACAGAAGGAACTCGTTAAAAAGAACGCGCGCATCGTCTCGGAAAAAGACAGGGTCCTGGCTGCCGCCAAAGATTACGCCGTATATTCAAGGAAGGCCCAGACGAGCGAGGAGGAAGTCGCCTTTCTGTTGGGTGAAGTGGAGAAGATGGCCCGTAAGACATCCCTTTATGTCGTTGATATGAAACCTTTGGGGATGGAGGAGGATTCCATCAGCCGTAAGTATTCCGTTGATCTGAACTGCGAATCCCAGATGGAGCAGATCATGGGTTTTATGTATGAAGTGGAAAGCTCTGACAGGTTATTAGTGGTGGAAACTTTCAATATTTCTCCGAAATCCAAAGATTCCAGCATCGCAAAATGCAACATGCGTATCTCTAACGTTATCTTTTTATGACGGCAGATCTTCTAAAATACCAGTTGGACTATATCTACTTTTTTTACGGCGCCTCTTTTGTTTTTCTCGGAGCCGTTTGTTTTTCTATTTTTAAGCGCAGCGCAGGTGTAGGATCCATCTCCTGGTGGTGGCTCGGATCTTTCGGGTTTTTACATGGTATCAATGAGTGGATAGAGATCATCGTTATGGTTTTAGGCGATGCGCTTTGGTTTAAGGCGCTGCGTCTGGCGCTTCTGCTTCTTTCCTATATTTGCCTTATAGAATTTGCCCGCAGCAATACTCTTTTAGATCGCGACAGGAGAGTCGGCGCATGGTTTTATATCTTTTCTGCCCTATTGTCTTCCCTGGGCTTATGGTTTGGTTTAGAAGGCTTTAGTATTTCCGTGAGATATTGTTTTGGATTTACAGGCGCCTTCTGGGCATCTTTGGTTTTATTAAGTCACGCGAGGGCGTCTTATAAGCCTCTTTCAGCGTCTTCGCGTATCTTTTTAAGGTGCGCCGGTGGCGCTATGTTTTTGTATGCTTGTGCTACTGGTTTGATCGTTACGCCTGCTAATTTTTTTCCGGCTAACATCGTAAATAGCGATACTTTTATTGCCCTGGCGCATTTCCCGGTGCAGTTGTTAAGGGGCGCGCTTTCCTTTGTAATAGCGGCTGCCGTAGTACTTTTTGCCGTAAATCAGAGCATGCAATCTTCTATCAAAGAAGACAATCGTGAGTTAAAGCGTTTTATTGTTTCCTTTACGCTTTATTTTGTGTTTATCTTACTTTTCTTTTACGTGGGATGGCGCGTGGTGGATTATTCCGGTAAACGCGTAGAGGAAGATGAAAAGATTGAGCGCCATTTAAAAACAAAAGTCTTTGCTCAATTCGTCTATATGTCGGTAAAGAAGCTAGAGGCTATTGGCGCTCTGGCGGGTTCCCCGGAGATTTCTAATATTTTTTCTCAAGAGAGTTTAAGCAGCGCAGATATGTCTCTGGTAAACGGCCACATAGACCGTTACAGGGCCGGTATTGGGGCGGATGTTTGTTATCTGATGGATAATAGCGGTTTGACATTAGTCTCTTCTAACAGAGATACCCCAAAAAGCTTTGTCGGCAAAAATTATGCCTTTAGGCCATATTTTAAGGAGGCTATAAATGGAAATAAAGAGGTGTATCTTGCCCGCGGTGTTATTTCCAGCGAGCGCGGTATCTACGTCTCTTACCCTGTGTTCGGCCGCGAAAAGAAAGCAGGCGATCTTCCTGTGGGCGTGGCTGTGGCCAAGGGGGCGCTGGATTCGCTGGGGGAGTACTTTAAGACGCAAAAATATCTCTTTCTTGTAAGCCCGGAAGGCGTTATTTTTGTTTCAAGCAGGCCGGATTGGGTCTTTCGCAGCATAACGAACCTAACGCCTGCCCAAAAAGAGGCATTAAGGATCTCAAAGCAGTTCGGCGACGGCCCGTGGGACAACGTCGGTTTTGAGAATATGGATGAGGCCTCAGGCACCGTCTTGTTTGAGAATAAGCTGTTTCGTTTCGTAGATGAAAATATTGCTGATCTCGCGGGTTGGAAGATTGTTTTTATAGATGATAAGTCAAACGTAGCTGTCACGCGTTTGATGTTGATCTCTATATTCTTGATCTTCTTCTTGCTGGTTTCTGTTATTTCGCTGTTTTTATTTAAGATCTCGCTTAACTCCATCCAGACATCAGATTCCGAAGCTCTCCATGCAGCGTTAGTGGATGGTTCGCCGGACAGCATTGAGCTCTATAATAAGGAAGGCAGGTGTGTCTATATAAATAAACACAGTTTGGAGATGATCAAAAGAAAGAAGGAAGACGTCCTGGGAAATATTTTTGAAGAATTTTGGCCCCAACCTTACAAAGAAACAGCAAGAAATGCCGCAAAAGACGTCCTGGCAGGAAAACCCCGCGTCTTTGAAGCTAAGATGTTGCGCTCTGACGGATTAAATGTCATAAAATTCGTGACTCTGGTGCCCATCTTTGATCTGAACAGCAGGGTCAAATATTTTGGCTGTATCGCCAGTGACGTTACTGAGGATCGCCGGACGCGGGAACGTTTGGTCCAATCATCAAAGATGGCGACCGTGGGGTCTTTGACTACCGGCGTTTCCCATGAGTTCAACAACGTCTTGGAGATCATTTTAGGTAACGCTGAGCTGGCTTTTGCGTCCGGCGATACTGAAACTATGAAAAACGCGCTTAAGCTCATCATAGACTCTGTCAGGAGAGCGGCGTGGATCATTAAGACCATGCTTGATTTTTCAGGCAAATCATATGATACAAGAGATCGCTTGGATATAGCGGATATCATAAAACAAAACCTCGTGCTTTTGGACAAGGTCTTTGAAACGAATAATATCACGTTAGAAATACAGCTTAAAGACGTGCCGCGTGTTTACTGTAACCGGGGCCAGCTGTCGCAGGTCTTCGTCAATATCATGATGAACGCGCGCGACGCGATGAGGGGGTTGCCAATAAAAAAGCTGACCATTACTCTTGACCATGACATTGATAGATCGGAAGTCATTGTTTGTTTTAAGGATACGGGTGTAGGTATTAAGGAAGAATTGAAGTCCAAGATATTCGGGCCCTTTGTTACAACAAAGGGTATTTTAGGGGGCGGAGACGATAAGCAACCGGGCGTCGGATTGAGGCTATTTGTGGCTTATGGTATTGTCAAGCAGCATAACGGCAACATTACCGTAGAATCTGAAGAGGGCAAGGGAACTAAGTTCTGTATCACGTTGCCTGTCTTTGTTGAAGAACGCACAGTTTAGAAGGTATTTTGTCAAAACTTATCCTGTCTCATAAGAAGCGCTAAAATTTTCTTTACGATAATTTTAGCGCATTCGACAGGATTAACTTTGTAGAGAATAGAAACCTACAATAGGCAAAGTTAAGGAATAAACGTTGACTCCTTGCCAAATCGTTTGTAAATATTAAGTGCAGGCGCTTAACATTTACTGCACTGGCTTCGGAGTTAACTTTGTAGAGAATAGAAACCTACGATAGGCAAAGTTAAGGAGGTGGCCATGGCTATTATTTTACCGGAATTACCATACGCGAACGATGCTTTATCACCGCATATAAGCGCAAGAACCCTGGATTTTCACTATGGTAAACACCATGCCGCTTATGTTGAAAAATTGAACGGTTTGATAGCTGGGACGGAGCTGGTGACTGATACTCTTGAGAGCATTATTAAAAAGACCGCAAATGACGCTTCAAAGGCAGCGATATTTAATAATGCGGCGCAGGCCTGGAACCACGCTTTTTATTGGCAGTCCATGAAACCCAGCGGCGGCGGCCTGCCTGTAGGCGCTATCGCTCAAAAGATCAATACCGCTTTTGGGAATTATGAGAAGTTCGTAGAAGAGTTTAAGAACGCGGGCCTAAGCCAATTCGGCAGCGGGTGGGTCTGGTTAGTCGTCAAAGAAGGCAGATTGGAGATAATGAAGACAGCTAACGCGGATACACCTATAGCGCATGGGTTGGCTCCGGTGTTGACCGTTGACGTCTGGGAACACGCTTACTACCTTGATTATCAGAATAAAAGGGGCGACTATTTAG
>JBBTLH010000096.1:0-9444 GCA_038068755.1 Candidatus Omnitrophota bacterium | reverse complement strand
ATTATATAAGGTAAATTTCGGTTCTTTTGTTGAGATGCCCGTTGAAAAAGGCATAGCGCTATTGACCGGGATGGCCATTGTGGATGTTCCTTCCAACACGGGGCATTCGGATGTGGATTATTCTATTTGGGCAAAAATAGCCCTTCAGAAGATAAAAGAATTTGACGGCCTATATATACATATCAAAGGGCCGGATGAACCCGGCCACGACGGTGATTACAATAAAAAGAAGGCTTCCATTGAAGCAATAGACAAACACTTTTTCGCGAACCTCCTGCCGCATCTGAAACTCAAGGATTGTATTGTTATAGTCACCGCGGATCATTCAACGCCTTGCAGGCTTAAAGCCCATTCGGCGGATCCGGCGCCTCTGATCGTGGCAGGCGGGAACATCAAGCCTGACGGAACTTTGAGCTTTTCTGAAAAAGCGTGCCACGAAGGTTCTTTAGGCGAACTTTTAGGCAAAGATCTTATGGGCATGTTGATAAAATTAGCCAGGGATTAAAGCTCCGCGATCATCTCCTTTCTTACAATTTAATGACTACGCTCAAATCAAAAAAATACGACTGCATAGTAGTAGGCGCAGGCCACGCCGGCGCTGAGGCTGCCTATTGCGCATCCAAGATGGGCGTTCGCTGCCTTCTTTTGACAATGAATCTTGATTCCGTAGGGGCTATGTCCTGCAACCCTGCCATCGGAGGCATCGGCAAGGGCCAGCTAGTCAAAGAAGTAGACGCTCTTGGCGGCATGATGGGTAGAGCCGCAGACGCCTGTGGCATACAATTCAGGAAACTTAATTCTTCAAAAGGGCCTGCTGTCCGGTCCACCAGGGCACAGGAAGACATGTTCCGCTACAGGCTTTTTGTAAAAGGGTTTCTTGAAAAACAGGAAAATTTAGAGATAAGGCAGGCGCAAGTAAGCGAGGTTTTGGTTGACGGCAAAACCGCTGTCGGCGCGAGGACTTCCATAGGAGAGACGTTTTACGCGAAAACCGTTGTGATAACGCCCGGTACTTTTTTAAACGGCCTTATCCATATTGGGCTGGCGCATTTCCCCGGAGGCAGATTGGGCGAGCAACCGTCAACGGCCCTTGCCGAAAGTTTAAAAACGCTGGGGTTTAGCTTTAAGCGTTTTAAGACAGGTACGTGCCCGCGCCTGGACAGCCGCAGCATCAACTACAAGCAATTGATAAGGCAGGACGGCGATGAGGAGCCTACGCCTTTTTCTTTCGCGACGACACAGATCTCTTTGGCCCAGGTGCCGTGTTACATCACTTACACCAACGAAAAGACGCATGATATCATTCGAGCAGGACTTGACCGTTCGCCTCTGTATACGGGTAAAATAAAAGCCCCGGGCGTGCGCTATTGTCCTTCCATTGAGGATAAGATAGTGCGCTTCGCTGGCCGCGACAGGCACCAGGTCTTTTTAGAACCCGAAGGCTTGGATACTGTGGAGGTCTACCCCAACGGCGTCTCAACGAGCCTGCCTATAGACGTACAGATCAAGATGCTGCATTCTATTGAGGGTTTGGAAGAGGCGCGTATAATGCGGCCGGGTTATGCGATAGAATATGACCTTATTGACGCGACAGAGCTTTTTTCGACGCTGGAATCCAAGCTTTATAAAAACCTGTTTTTTGCCGGACAGATAAACGGCACCACCGGATATGAAGAGGCAGCGGCGCAGGGATGGGTTGCGGGTGCGAATGCGGCGCTTCGCGCCAGGAATAAAAAACATTTTATTTTAGGCCGCGACAAATCTTATATTGGTGTTTTGATAGATGACCTGACAACAAAAGGCACTAATGAGCCTTACCGCATGTTCACATCGAGGGTGGAGTATCGCCTTATCCTAAGGGAGGATAACGCTGATCTAAGGTTGCAGGCTTGCGCGTATGAGTTGGGCCTGTTGAGAGAAGAGGATAAGAAAGCGCTTGATGATAAGAGGCGGCGCATAGAAGAGGGTATAGCGTATCTGAGAAAGACGCGCCTGAAACCTTGCGAGGTCAATCCCAAACTTGCGGCGCTGAATTCTTCGCAGGTCTCACAGTCGGTTTCTCTTGAAGATTTGCTCAAGAGGCCTGAGCTGAGTTTTGATGATCTGACCCTGACCGGCTTAAACCACATACTTGATAATTTAGGAGCTTTGACACAAGATGTCATTCAGCAGATCGAAATTGATATCAAATACGCGGGTTTTATCAGGCGCCAGGTTGAAGAGGTCAGCCGTTTTAATAAAATAGAGAAGATAAAAATACCGTCTGGGCTGGACTATAAAAAGATCCGCGGCTTATCCCGGGAGATCGTGGAGAAATTGGGAAATTTTAAGCCTTTGTCGCTTGGACAGGCAGCGAGGATTTCAGGGGTAACGCCTGCGGCCGTCTCGTTATTGATGGTCTATCTTAACAAGATGCACAAAGCAGGGAGCAGGGATGAAAAAAATAAGTTTTAAGAAGCTTAGGCTTTGGTTCATGTATCCTCTTTTCATCGCCTATCCTTTTGTTGCGAAGGCAAATGATATTTATTTTTGGTGCGGAGTAGTTAGCATCATTTTAGGGCTTTTTATACGTTTTTGGGCCAGCGGTTATATCATGAAATCAAGGGTCCTTGCGACCAGCGGGCCGTACGCCTACACAAGGAATCCTTTGTATCTGGGCAACTTTATATTAGGTTTTGGCATCAGTTTTATTTCAGGCAGCCTTGGGCTGGTCTTTTATTACTTTCTCGCTTTTATTATTCTTTACGTGGGCACCATAAAGGAAGAGCAGGCTTCTCTTGAGGAAAAGTTCGGCTCATCGTATCGCGATTATACGGCGTCTGTGCCTATGTTCTTCCCTTTTTTAAAACCCTACGAGAAATCCGATAAACTAAGGTTTAGTTTGAAACAGTCGTTTAAGAACGGCGAATTCATCAGATTTTTCGGATTTTTACTTGTGCCCATCACTTTTTACCTCTTTAGTTCTCTGGTCCTTAAAAAAGAGCATTTTAACAGCGCGAGCCAAATCGCTGTCTTACTTTTTATAGTTTTTTTCGCGCTTCTGTGGTTTAATATATATATCAGACGCAAAAGTGAAAGGGAACGTAATCCATGAAGAGATACGGTTTTACCCTTGTTGAGATCATGATTGTGGTAGCTATCATCGTTCTTTTGGCAGCGATTGCTATCCCGAACTTGCTAAGGGCAAGGTTGAGTGCCAACGAGGCAGCGGCTATAGCGAGCCTTAAGACGATTTCCTGGGCCGCGCAGACTTACCGTACATCTAATTCCGGCTATCCTGAGAATTTAAGCGAACTATCCACATCTGCGCCACAGTATGTGGATTCTGTCCTGGGTTCAGGCGTAAAACAAGGGTATAATTTTACTTTGACCGGTGAAGCCAATAGTTTTAATGCTACAGCCGAGCCGGTGACGCCAAATGTCACGGGCGTTAGGTCCTTTTTTGTAGATACCAGCGGCGTTATCCGTAGCTCATCTAATGGCACTGCAGATGACGCAAGCCCCGCGATATAACCTTGTCATGTTTGGAAACACCACCTATACAGCATGGATTATGATCTGTTAAAAAAATTTGCGTCCTCTCAAGGGGCCGGCCTATTTGGTATCGCCGATATCACGGCTATCCGGGATGATTTTCAGTTACCCAAAGGCACTAGAGACAGCCTGGATAAGGCGGTTTGTCTGGGTGCCGGGCTTTCTTCGCTGATACTTTCTGAGATCAACGGCGAGCCTACCAAACTTTATTTTCACCACTATAAGACAGCTAATTTGTTCTTAGACCAGTTGGCTTTCGCAGTTGCAAATTGGATCCAGGAGAGAGGGTCTCAGGCGCTGCCCATACCTGCGTCTCAGATAACGGATTGGGACCTGCAGAAGGCGCACCTATCGCATAAAAAGATAGGACAACTGGCCGGATTAGGGTGGCTCGGCAAGAACAATCTTCTGGTCTCGCGAAAATTCGGAGCGCAATTCAGGATGGTGACTGTTTTGACTGACATGAATCTAAAAGTTGATAAGCCTTTGTTTAAGGATTGCGGCCGGTGTTCGGCATGCCTTGCATCGTGTCCTGCGGCAGCTATTCAAAATGACCCTAAGGATTTTAAGCACCTCCTATGTTTTGAGAAGGTAAAAAGTTTCCAGAGGCAAAATATCGTCGGGCAGTTTATTTGCGGTATCTGCGTTAAGGCGTGCGGGAAGAAGCTTAAATAGGCAAAATTGAGGAAACGGGATGGCAAAAAAAACTACTCATTTAGAAGCTTTATCAAAGATCAGCAAGGCTATCACATCGGATCTTTATCTGGAGGATATTCTAAAGCTTATTATCAGTGTTACGGCTCAGACTTTAGGGTCCAAGCTTTGTTCGCTGATGCTTCTGAATGAAAAAAATGAGCTTGCCATTCGCGCAACACAGGGTGTTTCCGAGCCCTACATGAAGAAGCCGCCCATAAAATTGGGTGAGGGTGTCAGCGGGAAAGTAGTTTTTGCGAATAAGCCCATGGCTGTTTATAATGTACAGGAGGATAAAGACTATAAGTATAAAGAGATAGCCAAAAAGGAATGTATCTCTTCGCTTTTGTGCGTTCCCCTAAGCGTAAAAGGAAAGGCCATAGGCGTTATCAACCTTTATACGTCAGAGCCCCATAAGTTCACTAAAGCTGAGATCAATGTCTTGAGTTCTGTGGCAGCTCAGGCAGCCCTTGTCATTGAGAATGCGGAGTTGATGGTCAAGACCAAAGTCATCCAGGAAGAACTTGAAACGCGCAAAATTATAGAAAAGGCAAAGGGCATCCTAATGAAAGATAGATCAATGGGCGAGGCAGAAGCGTACCGCCTCATTCAGAAGTTCAGCATGGACCATAGAAAGTCTATGCGGCAGGTCGCGGAAGCGATAGTTTTGAACTATGACATTAAAAGTAAGTTATGAAAAAACAAACCATACGGATAGCGCTCGCGCAGATGAACTCCGTTGTCGGTGACCTTAAAGGCAACGCCGACAAGATCATAGGGCTGGCCAGGGAAGCGCAGTCACAGGGGGCGGACATAGTCTCTTTTCCTGAGTTGGCCGTCACAGGTTATCCGCCTGAAGACCTTCTTTTTAAAGCGCAGTTTGTGGACGATAATTTAGAGCAGCTTAAGCGTATTGCAGCTTACATCGGCGATATCGTTTGCGTCGTAGGGTTTACTGACAGGAAAGCGAATGCTCTATATAATGCCGCGGCGGTCATCCATAATGCCAGGATAAAAGGTATATACCATAAAGCCTTTCTTCCTAACTACGGTGTTTTTGACGAGGAGCGTTATTTCAGCCGGGGGACATCGTTTCCGGTTTTCGGTATGGGCAAGACGCTTATGGGCGTGAACATCTGCGAAGATATCTGGCACTTAGAAGGCCCGGCAGGTATTCAGGCTTATAAAGGCGCGCACCTTATTGTCAACATCAATGCTTCGCCTTTTCATATGGGTAAAGGCCTGCTGCGGGAGAATATTTTGAGACAGCAGGCTAAGAAATACAAGGTATTTATTTCCTATACTAATCTTGTCGGAGGCCAGGATGAACTGGTCTTTGACGGCGCAAGCCTTATCATAGACGATAAGGGAAGAGTCGTCGCTAAAGCGCCGGCCTTTAAGGAACAGCTGCTTATCACAGAGTTAGAGATCGCCAGGAGTTTTAAGAAGCCGGATGTATTTTTAAAAGAGATTACGAAAGATAAACCTTTATTGGTAAAGCCCCGCGGTTCCCGCGGTTTTCATATTAAAAGCCGGGCAGCGGAGGTCTATGAAGCCCTTACATTGGGCTTGCGCGATTACATTTCAAAGAACGGTTTTAAGAAGGTTGTTCTGGGACTCAGCGGCGGGATAGATTCTTCGTTAGTAGCCGCCATCGCGGTTGACAGCGGAGGGAGGGAGAATGTCTTTGGTGTCGCTATGCCCTCAGTTATTACATCCAAAGGATCCAGGGAAGACGCTGAGAGGCTCGCCAAAAATCTGGGGATCGAATTTAAGGTCATACCTATACAGGATATTTTCCGGATGTATCTTGACATCCTTAAAAATGCCTTCAGCGGGTCAAAGCCAGACGTGACAGAAGAGAACCTTCAGGCCAGGATACGAGGTAATATACTAATGGCCCTTTCCAACAAGTTTGGGTATTTAGCCCTTAACACGGGCAATAAGTCAGAGGTCTCATGCGGTTACTGCACGCTTTACGGCGACATGGCAGGCGGATTCGGTGTCATCAAAGACGTGCCGAAAACACTCGTGTATAAGCTGGCAGGGTATGTGAACGAAAAAGCGGGATATGAGGTAATACCGTTGCGCGTGTTTAAAAAAGCCCCAACAGCAGAATTAAGGCCTAATCAAAAAGATTCAGATACCCTGCCAGAATATGGCATTTTGGACCGCGTATTGAAGTTGTATGTAGAGGAAGATAAGAGTTTGTCTGAGATCACTAAGTCCGGTACGGATAAGGCTGTGGTTGAGCGCGTGATGAGGATGGTGGATACAAACGAGTATAAGCGCAGGCAAGCGCCTCCCGGCATAAAGATCACTCCTAAGGCTTTCGGCCGCGACCGCCGCATGCCGATAACGAACAGGTATAGGTAGTTATGAAAAAAATAATCATTATCAGGCAAATTGCGATTGAAGGGCCCGGGACTTTTGGTAAATTTTTAAGAAAGAAGAATATTGAGTATACACTTCTGGATGTCTTTAGGGAAAACGGCGCTGTTTTGGCTAAGCAGGATCTAAAGACTGTTGCCGCGGTTGTTATTTTAGGCGGGCCCATGAATGTTTACGAAGATGAAAAATTCCCGTTTTTGACTGTGGAGAAAGATTTTATCCGCAAAGTGATAGAAGAAAAGGTGCCTCTTTTGGGCATATGCCTGGGCGCGCAGCTTATTGCCTGTGTCCTTGGCGCCAAAGTCAGGCGAGCTCTTTGCAAGGAGATAGGGTGGTATGACGTGCCGCTTGAGAAAGCGGCAAAATCCGACCCTTTAATGAAAGGATTAGATGGCAAGATGATAGTCTTCCAATGGCATGAAGATACTTTTGATCTGCCAAAAGGCGCTTTACTCCTTGCTAAAAATAACGGGATGAACCAGGCTTTTCGTTTTGGGGACTTTGTCTGGGGTTTTCAATTCCATATTGAAGTAGACGAGAAGATGATAGCCAGTTGGCGCGCTGAATATGCCCAGGAATGCAGTGCTGCAGCGCCCGGGCATGATTTCAAAAAGCAATCCGAAAGCATCTATGGCGCATTTTCGGATCTGTGCGCAACAAAGAAAAAAAGACAAAGATAAAAAATACTTGACAAATTTAAAGGATTAGGATAAATATAGGATAAATAAGTGTAATGCAGGATCAATTAGATAAGACTGAAGAATAGCATATTTTTGTAGGGATAATGACGTCCTTTCTACCGAAGCAGATAATAGAAAGGGCGTTTTATTTTATACAAAAATAAAGAAGGAGGGCGATGCAATGGAAACTATAGAGTCTATTATCAGACAACATATCTTTTTCAGGGATTTAAAGGAAGAATACTTGAGCTTGATTATTGGTTGTGCTAAAACTGTCGTTTTTAAACCAGGCGAAATTATCCTTGAGGAAGGTAAACTCTCGGAATATTTTTATCTTATTCGAGGTGGAGTGGTGGCGGTAGAGATAGCTGTGGATGAACGTAAGCCAATTGTAGTTCAGACCATTTGCGGAGGCGATATCTTGGGATGGTCATGGCTCATTCCTCCGTATCAGAGTCGTTTTAATTGTCGCGCTGTTGACCTTACCAGAACAATTGCTTTTGACGGTAAATGCCTCAGGAATAAATGCGAAGAGAACCATGACTTAGGTTACGATCTGTTAAAAAGGCTGGCAGGAGTTTTAGCCCAACGGTTGGAAGCAGCAAGGTTTCAACTTATAAATCTCTACGAGACAAAATAGCTGATATGGAAGGGCAAACTTATACGTTAAAACTGAATACAAAGGAAGCTCAAGCGGTATTTGAGAAATTGCGCCGTCTCTTTAGGGTTGTTGCTCCTGTAGAAAGACAAGGGAAAGGAAGGTTTTCGGATGTCAGTCTGGTTACTTACGAAGAAGTACAAAGTTTTGACCAGATTATATTCCACAGGCAGACATTTTTCTCCGCAAAGTCTGAGGTATTTCCTATAAGAGAAACACTCTTTACGGTAGATAAAGGCGTGTTAAAAGAGCAATACTTGAATATAGAGCCTACAATAATTTTCCTTCGCTCTTGCGATATCCATGCCATACAAGTTACAGATATGCATTTTCTTGAAGATAGCGGTAAGCAAGACTGTTATTATAAGCGGCGTAGGGAAAAGGCAAAGTTTTTCTTAATAGAGTGTTCCCAGTCCTTTGAGAATTGCTACTGCGCAAGCATGGGCACGAATAAGACCGAGGATTATTCGGTTTTTATGAGAAGAACAAAAGAAGGCTATGAGGTACAAGTCAAAGATGCTGATCTAAAGAGTTTCTTTCCTCAAGCGGGCGCGGATTCGATAGAAGAGCCGCAATTTGCAGAACATAATCACCGAACCGTAACCGTCCCAGAAAACATTCCGAATGTAGTCTTTAAAGATGATATGTGGAAGGAATATTCCGAAAGGTGTATTGCCTGTGGCAGGTGTAATACTTCCTGCCCAACCTGTACCTGTTTTACGGTTCAGGATGTTGCAAGCAAAGATCCTTTAGTCATGGAGCGCAGAAGAATATGGTCATCTTGCCATGTGGATAAATTTTCTCTGCTTGCTGGTGGCCATGATTTCAGGAGAGAGTATGCAGACAGGATGCGTTACAGAACTTTGCATAAGATAAGTGATTTTAAACAGAGATACGGGCGCCATATGTGTATTGGCTGCGGCCGCTGTGATGACGTGTGTCCGGAATATATTAGCATGTTCAAATGTATTGACAAGATTAATCAGGTTATGAAACATTGAAGATAATGGATAATATATACTTCTCTCAACCAGTAAAGATTTTGGATATAAAAAGGCACACGCCTCTTGAGCGTTCATTCCTGCTCGATTACCAATTAAAGAATGAGCCGGGTAGGTTTGTCATGGTGTCTTTACCTGGGGTAGGAGAAATCCCCATTTCTATAAGTGGATTTACCCCCCAAGGGATAGAGCTTACTATAAGGAATGTGGGAAAAGTAACCAGTGCCATTTTTGATGCCGAGCCAGGAAGCCGTCTGTACGTAAGAGGGCCGCATGGAAGCACATTTCCGGTAGAAAGATTTTTCGGAGAACACCTTCTAGTAATAGCTGGAGGATCAGGAATTGCTGCGGCCAAGCCCTTAATAGAGTACTTCCATAGGCCCGGGGAATGTACCTTAAAAAAACTCGATATCCTCGTGGGTTTCAGGTCCCCAAGACACATATTGTTCAGGAACCTAATCAGAGAATGGGGAGAGTGGGCCAAAAA
>JBBTLH010000095.1:0-29384 GCA_038068755.1 Candidatus Omnitrophota bacterium | reverse complement strand
CTGATAAGATGACAATTACTTTCAACTCTGCCACCAAGCAGATAGACAAGATGGAAGCAGTTGGCCACGTCAAGATCGTCCGCGGAGAAAATACCTCTTATAGCGACGGAGCCATATTTACGGCGTCTGACAAAAGGCTTGTGTTAACAGGCCGGCCTAAGCTTGAGATGTTTACTGAAGAGGGGTTGAATGTTTCTCCTTGAGGCCAAAGGATTAGTTAAAAGCTACCATCATCGCAGGGTCGTAGATGAGGTTGACCTTGAGGTGAAGCGCGGCGAGATCGTCGGCCTGCTCGGCCCCAACGGCGCGGGCAAGACGACGACGTTTTATATGATCGTCGGTATCATCCCACCCGAACAGGGCAAGATAGTCTTTGACAATAACGATATCACGCGCCTCCCTATTCACCAGAGGGCCGGCTTCGGCATAGGATATTTAGCCCAGGAGAGTTCGGTCTTTCGTAAGCTCACAGTTGAAGAAAATATCATGGCGGTCCTGGAGATATTGCCTATTTCTTACCGCGAGCGCAGAAAAAGGCTTGATAATCTTTTGGAAGAACTTAAGATAGCCCCTTTGAGGAAACACAAGGCCTATACGTTATCCGGAGGTGAACGCCGCCGCCTTGAGATTACGCGCGCCTTGGTGACGAATCCCTCTTTTATACTTTTGGATGAGCCGTTTTCGGGTATTGACCCTATTGTTGTGGCCGATACTCAAGCCATCATCCGCAACCTTAAAGAAAAAGGGCTGGGTGTTTTATTGACGGACCATAACGTGCGCGAGACACTTTCTATAACAGACCGCGCTTACTTGATAGCTCAAGGAAAGATCCTGATCGCCGGTTCCGCGTCTGATCTGATAAACGACGAAAGAGCGAGGGAACTTTATTTGGGTGAGAAATTTAAGATGTAGTGAATAGAAACCTACAATATACAAAATCAAGGAGAGAACATAATGAAAGTAACTTCAAAAAAATCCAACGAAAACAAAGTCATTCTTGATATTGAGGTTCCCAGGGAAACGGTCAAGAAAAAAATTGACGAGGTCTATGAAAAAATAGCCCAGGAGGCCAAGATCCCGGGATACAGGCCGGGTAAAGCTCCTCGGCATATACTTGAGCAATATCATTCTCAGGCCGCACGCGAGGAGGCGATAAAAGGCCTTATTTCTGATTCTTATCAGGAAGGTATCAAAAGCGAGACCGTTGATGTCATTGATATGCCCGAGATAAGCGATGTAAAGTTAGAAGGCGATGTATTGACTTATAAGGCGCAGGTAGAAGTCAGGCCTGATATCAAGATCAAACAGTATAAAGGATTGAAATTAACGAAAAGCGAAGTCAAGATAGAGCCAAGCGAAGTAGAAGAGTATGTTAAACAGCTAAAACAGGCGCGTTCAGGCGAGATAAGCGATGAACGCCTCGCGCGCAGTCTGGGATACAAGACAAAAGAAGAGTTCTGTGACTGCCTTAATAAACAACTATTTTTGAAAAAAGAGAACGACCAGAGGGCAAAGTTAGAAAAAGAATTGATAGACCAGCTTGTCAAGAATGCATCTTTCGCGGTCCCGGCGTCTCTCGTTGAGAAGAGGCTGCATGAGTTGGAACATCAGGCAGAGCACCAGATGGCCGAGTACGGCCTTCCCGAAGACCGTGTCAAAGAACGCCTCAAAGAATTTGGGCCCAAGTTTAAGACAGAAGCGCAACAACAGGTCAGGGTCTTTTTGCTTTTAGAGACTATCGCCAAGCTTGAGAGCATAAAGATAGATGACCATATGATAAATCACGTCATTGAATTCCTGTTTGCTGAAGCGGAGTGGCAATAAACATGGAGGATATTATGTCAAACGGACAAGTTCTGGTTCCTATGGTAATAGAGCAGTCAAGCAGGGGGGAGAGGGCTTACGATATTTATTCGCGCCTCTTAAAAGAGAGGATTATTTTCGTCGGTACGCCCATTGATGATAACATTGCTAATCTCGTTATCGCCCAGTTATTATTCTTGCAAATGGAAGAGGTAGGCAAAGACATCAGCGTTTATATCAATACGCCGGGCGGGTCAGTGACGAGCGGCCTGGCTATATATGACACCATGCAATTCGTCAAGTGCGATGTTGCCACATACTGCGTGGGGCAGGCTACGAGCATGGGCGCTTTGCTTCTTGCCGCCGGGACCAAAGGCAAGAGATACGCTTTGCCGAATTCCAGGATAATGATCCATCAGCCGTGGGGAGGCGTTCAGGGAGCTGCATCGGACATTTCTATACAGGCCAAAGAGATCTTAAGGCTGCGCGATGCGCTTGAGTACGTTTTAGCCAAGCATACCGGCCAGTCTCTTGAGAGGATAAAGAAGGACTCTGACAGGGATTATTTCATGTCGGCCGAAGAGGCGAAGGCCTATGGCCTTATTGACGAAGTCATCGCGGCGAAAGAAATTAAATCCAAATGACAAAATCCAAATTCCAAAATAAATTCCAATGTCAAATGTATAAAACAGGCGTTTTGAATTTTTATCATTGGGATTTTGGAATTAATTTGTCATTTGTCATTTAACCACGGGGGGTTTTTATGAAGAAAAATTATTTACTGACACCTGGGCCGACACCTTTGCCTCCGGAAATATGCGAAGCGTTATCCAGGCCTATCATCCATCATCGCACGCCCCAATTTCAGCTCGTTTTAAAAGAGGCCGCAGAAGGCCTAAAAAACGTTTTTCAAACGAAAAATGACGTCTTTATTTTAACTTCTTCGGGAACGGGCGCTATGGAGGCTGCGGTAGTGAACCTCCTTTCCTGGGGTGATAAAGCGCTGGTGGTGCAGGGCGGTAAGTTTGGGGAACGCTGGACGGAACTTTGTGAAGCCTACGGTATCAAACCCATTGTTATTGACGTGGAGTGGGGAAAGGCTTTGGACCCGGCTGTTTTAAAAGAGTATCTGGACAAAGAGCCAGCTATCAAAGCGGTATTTGTTACGCACTGTGAGACATCTACGGGCGTTACGTTTGATATAGAGGGTTTTGGCAAGGTGATCAAAGATACAGAAGTTGTTTTGGTTGTGGACGCGATAAGCGGCCTGGGCGCCATTGACCTTCAGATGGATGCCTGGAACGTTGACGTTGTGGTCTCCGGCTCCCAGAAGGGTTTTATGCTTCCTCCGGGGCTTGGGTTTATTGCCGTCAGCAAGAAGGCCTGGAAACTTGTAGAGGAATCCCAGTGCCCTAAGTATTACTTTGGCCTTAAGGCCGCTAAAAAGGCATATGATAAGACAGATACTCCTTTTACGCCGGCAATAGGCCTTGTTATAGCCTTAAATGAAGTTCTCAAGATGATGAAAACAGAAGGGTTAGACAATATTTTTGCGCGTCATAAAAAATTGGCCGATGCGACGCGCGCGGCAATGCTTGCGTTGGACCTTGAGCTTTTTTCGCCGTCCGCTGCTTCGGATGGCGTGACGGCAGTCAAGGTGCCAGGCGGCATAGACGGAGAAAAGCTTGTCAAGGCCATGCGCGACGAGTACGGCGTCACCATCGCCGGCGGGCAGGGTGAGATGAAGGGCAAGTTATTCAGGATAGCCCACATGGGTTATATGAGCGAATTTGACATCATCCTCGGTATTGCATGTCTGGAGAAAGTATTAAAGAAGATGGGGTATGGTTTTGAGCTTGGCGCGGGCCTTAAGGCCGCCCAGGAAGTACTGTTAAAGTAAGCGAGGTTTAACAACACGGAGACTCAAATGTTTAAGATCTTGGTGGCGGATTCTTTAGCTGAGGAAGGGATAAATATCTTAAAGAGCTCTAAAGATTTTATCGTAGATGTCAAGGTAGGTCTGAAAACACCGGACCTTAAAGCTATTGTCGGCGATTACGACGCGCTCGTCGTGCGCAGCGCGACCAAAGTGACCCGGGAGGTCATTGAAGCCGGCACGAAATTGAAGATCATCGGGCGCGCAGGCGTTGGTTTAGACAATGTGGATTTAAAGGCCGCTACGGCCAAGGGCATTATCGTCATGAATACGCCCGGAGGCAACACCATATCTACGGCCGAACATACGATGAGCATGATATTGTCACTTTCACGCTCTATCCCGCAGGCAGACCAGTCCATGAAGAAGAACGAGTGGCGCAGGAAAGATTTTATGGGCGTGGAGCTTTATAATAAGACCATCGGCATTATAGGCTTGGGGCGTATCGGCATAGAGGTGGCAAAGCGGTGTTTGTCTTTTGGCATGAGGGTCAAGGCCTACGACCCGTTTTTATCAAAGGAGGTCGCTGACCAACTCGGCGTGGAGCTGATGAAGTTGGATGAACTTTATCAGAGCGCTGATTACATTACCGTGCACGTGCCTTTGACCGAAGAGACTACGGGCATGATCGGCGATAAGCAATTTGAGATGATGAAGCCCAGTGCGCGCGTTATCAATTGCGCCAGAGGCGGTATCATTGATGAAGCGGCTTTGGGGCGCGCCCTTGAATCCGGAAAGGTCGCGGGCGCCGCGCTTGATGTCTATGTGGAGGAGCCGCCCAAAGATCTGAAATTGGTTAAATTCAATAACGTCGTGTTAACGCCTCATTTAGGCGCCTCCACCGAAGAGGCTCAGATAAACGTGGCCATAGAGGTGGCTCATCAGATCAGCGACGCCTTATTGGGTAAGGGTATACGCAATGCCGCCAATTATCCTTCAGTGGACCCAGAGGCCTATCACGTATTACAGCCGTACATCAATCTTTGCGAAAGGCTGGGGAGTTTTACGTCTCAGATATCAGAAGGCGCTTTGAATGACGTCAAGATAACCTATAGCGGCGATATAGCCAAGAACGATACGTCTCCTTTGACCATGGCGCTCTTAAAGGGGTTGCTTTCCCCAATGCTTCAGGATACGGTTAATTTTATCAACGCGCGCGCGCTTGCAAAAGAACGGGGTATCCGCGTGACGGAAATGAAAGATACCCAGGTCGTAGAGTTCGTGAACCTTATATCTTTGGAAGTCAAGACGCATAAGGAGACCCACAGGATAGCCGGCACCTTATTTACTAAGAGCGAGCCGAGGCTTGTCAAAATAGACGAGTTTTTTGTAGAGGCGATACCCGTAGGATGCATGGTCCTTATGCATAATTGGGATAAACCAGGTATTATCGGCAATGTCGGCCGGGTGATGGGAGAAAATAACATCAATATCGCCGCTATGTCTTTCGGCCGTGATAAACAAGGTGGCCGCGCGCTGACGGTATTAAACGTAGACGCTTGTGTTTCACCACAGGTGATTGAAAAGATCAAGGCTTTGCAGCATGTCTTGTCAGTGAAAACAGTCCGATTATGAAGATGAACAAATGCTTTAGGAAATTTTGCGCATGTTTTGCGCTGGTCATTGTTTCTTGCGCTAGCGTTTATGCCGAGGAGATAAAGATAGTCTTCACCGGACAGGCATACGCGATGCTTTATCCGTGTTCTTGTCCGATGGCGCCCAACGGTGGCGTCGCCAGGCGGGCGGCATTGATCAAGAAACTGCGCGCCGCTGGGCCTAACGTTTTAGTTGTGGAAGCGGGCAGCAGCATGGCGTCCGGCAGGCAAGACCAGTATTCCCAAAATTATGAAACAGACAGCCGAAGGACTGACGTTTATTTGCAGAGCTTGAGATCCATGGGTTATGACGCGTTGCTCGTTTCAGGCCAAGAGTGTGTTTTTGGGACGGAATTCCTTAAGCGCTATTGGGACGTGCCTTTTGTGTCTTCAAACACCGAAGGGGCTGGCAGGCCATTTATCATCAAGTCTATCGGCGGGGTTAAAATAGGCATTTTGGGGCTTACTGATAGCTCGGTTATTTCACGCGGATTAGCCAGCTGGCAGGCGCCAATAAGCGTTTTAGAACAAATGGTCTCTGAATTAAAAAAGCAGGGTGCTTCTGTTATCATCCTTTTGAGTTCATTGCAACTTGCGCAAGACGAAGAGTTATTAAGGAATGTCAAAGGCGTTGACGTAGTGATCAACGGCGCGCCGTTTTTGGGTTCTGTGAATCTGACAGAGATTGAAGGCGCTGCTTATCTTTCTACATGGTGGCAGGCCAAAACAATCGGCGTCTTGACGCTTCAAACCTCAGGTTCAAAAATAATAAAGAAGAGTTTAGAGAACGTCGCGATGAGCAGCGATATTTCCGCGGACGAAACGGTGGCGTCTTTGCTGCCGCAGTGTTTTGGTGACGGTGATTGTAAAAAAATGGCAGGGTTTATCTCCAAGTGCGAAAACGCTTCACAGAGAGGATCGCGCTGCGTCTATATAAGCCCTCAAGAGGTACCTCTTATTGTCGTACGCCCCAAGGCGTGCCGCACCTGCCGCATAGAAGAAGTAATAAACGGCCTAAAGAGCCGCCTGGGCCCTTTAAAGGTTGAAGAGATAACCGAAGACGACGCGAAAGCGCGGGACATCATAACGGAATTCAAATTAACCATGTTGCCGGCGTACGTTTTTGATAAAGATATTGAAAAGTCGCCAAACTTTTCTATGTTCGCATCTGTGTTGCAAAAAGGGAAAACATCTTATCTTTTTAAGCCTTCCAGTTCCGGCGTCTCATATATTTTAGCAAGAAAGAGGATCCCCAAGAGGCTGGACGTGTTTTTTTCTTTTAGCAACGCTCAGTTTTCCGATCTATTCAGTTTGCTTAAGGCGTTTGGCGAAAAGCATAAAGATATTGACGTCCATGTTAATTTTATCGCGGTGCGGGGTGAAAAAGGGGATATAATATCCAAGGGAGGGATTTCTGAAATAGAGGAGTTTGCCAGGCTCGCCTGCATAGATGAATTATCGCCGCAAAAAACTTATGATTACCTGTTGTGCCGCTCAACGCAGACGCAATCAAGCTGGTGGGATACTTGCGCCGCTCAGGCAAAAATAGACGCCGCGCGCGTCAAGGAGTGCGCATTCTCAGATATCGGCCGCAAAGCCTTGCTTAAAAGGATCAAGCTCACAGAGGAGCTGGAAGTTGCTTCCGGACCCACCATTGTTGTAGACAATAAAGAGATATTCAGCATAGTTAACGTTCCTAAGTTAGAGGAGTTTGAGAAGGCCGTCATCGGTGAAGAAAAACAGAGATGAACACAGTCTTGGTAGGATTACAATGGGGAGATGAAGGGAAGGGCAAGGTCGTTGACATCTTGTCCGGCGACGCGCAGTATATCGTGCGCTACCAGGGCGGCAATAACGCGGGGCATACGGTTGTCGTCAACGGCTCATCTTTTATCTTCCACCTTTTGCCATCCGGGATCTTGCGCAAAAACAAGGTCTGCGTCATAGGCAGCGGTGTCGTCGTAGACCCTTCTGTCCTTCTTGATGAAATAGACTCTATCCGTAAACGCGGTATTTCCGTAGACAAACGTATCAAGATATCAGAGCAGGCCCACGTCATCTTTCCTTATCACAGGATCTTAGACGCTTGCAGAGAGACAAAACGGTCTAATAAGATCGGGACCACCGGCCGCGGCATAGGCCCTTGTTACGCGGATAAGGCCTCACGCTGCGGCATCAGGATGGGTGATCTTCTTAATCCGCGCCTCCTTGAGGATAAATTAAAAGATAATCTGAAGGAAAAGAATGAGATCTTTAAAAAAGTCTATCACCACCCGGGTTTTAAATTTAACGAGCTTTATGATATTTATTCGGCTTATGGCCGCAAGTTGAAAGAATGCATATGCGATACCGTTGTTTTATTAAATGGCGCCATTAAAAAAAAGGCGCCTGTCCTTTTTGAAGGCGCTCAGGGCACTTTTCTTGATATTGATTTCGGGACTTATCCTTTTGTCACTTCTTCTAACACGGTTTCGGCCGGGGCCTGCACAGGCACTGGGGTAGCTCCTACAAAGATAGACCGGGTGGTAGGTGTGGTCAAGGCTTATACAACAAGGGTAGGCGAGGGGCCTTTTATGACGGAGTGCTCCAAGGCGCTTGACGAATATATCCGTTCCAAGGGGCGCGAATTCGGCGCAACGACCGGCAGGCCGCGAAGGTGCGGTTGGTTTGACGCGGTGTTGGTCCGCTATGCTGTTATGATCAACGGTGTGGATTCCATGGCAGTGATGAAGCTCGATGTTTTAGATGAAATGAGGAGTTTGAAGATATGCGTAGCCTATAAGTATAAAGGTAAGACATTCAGTCATTTCCCCAATGACCTTGAAGTCATGCAGAAAGCTAAACCCGTGTATAAAGAGTTTCCCGGCTGGAAAATAACCACTAGCAAAATAAGAAGTTACAAGAATTTGCCAATACAAGCAAAGCATTATATTTCAGCGATTGAAGAACTCTGCGCTGTTAAAGTCGGTATCGTATCTGTAGGCTCAGGCCGCGATGAGACTTTGTTCAGGTAAGACAGGAAGTTTGGCTTGACGAATGATTTTTGCTGTGTTATTGTAAAAACATTGTAACCTACAGGAGGATAATATGTTCAGTAAGAGATTTTTGACCTTGGCCATGGGGTTGACAGCAGGCATAATATTTTTAAATTTGACGGGATGTACCATCATATTTCAAAAAGGGCGCAAGTCTGACATTGAGAGGATACAATCCCTAGAAGAAGAGGTAGACAGACTTTCCGGGATAAAAGCCGAGTTAGAGAGTAAGCTTAAGGGCGTTGAAGGCGTGAGCTTGAGCATGGAAGACAGAGGCCTGGTCATCACATTTTTAGACGAGATATTATTTGATTCAGGTAAGGTAAAGATAAGGCCTGAGGCTTTCTCGGCGCTTGATAAGGTGGCTTCGGTCATTACGTCAAAAGCCGCGGATCTAAATGTTGGCATTGAAGGGCATACGGATAACGAACCTATAAAATATTCGGGATGGAAAACCAATTGGGAGCTTTCAACGGCGCGTTCAACAAGCGTCCTTCACTATTTGCTTGAGAAAGGCATATTGCCTGAAAAGTTGGCGGCTATCGGCTACGGCGAGTATAGGCCTGTTAATTCTAACGATACTCCGGAAGGCCGCCGTAAGAACCGCAGGGTGGAGATAGTCATCTTGCCTGAGTTGAAGAAAGTTCCTACAGGGATGTTGGAACCAAAAGAGAATTTAAAGTAAGTGACGACAAAAGCTCCTTATTCCAACAAGGCCTATATTTTTTTCGTATTGGTGATCATTCTTGTTTTGTCGTCGCTGGTCAAGGCGACCGCGGATCTTAACAAATTTAAAAGAAACTTCCAGGACGAGATGGCCCAGAGGCTTGATTTTGAAGAAAAGACTATCAGGCTTCAGAACGGCCAGGCGGCCATTCTGGCAGAAGCCAGGATGTTGAGGGCAGAATGCCTAAAGAATAAGCGCCTAATAGCTCAATTAAAAGAGGAGCTCGCCCTGGAACAAAGTCAAAAAGCTGTGCTTGAGGTAGAGTCTAAAAACACGAGTGAAGCGGGGGGTGTCTGATGAAGAAAGCAGCCAAGAAACCTAAAATTACAAAGATCAAGCCCAAAAAGAAACTCATCAGCAAAAAGCTGCGTTCACGCATTGCACGCAGTGCAAGCAGGACAAGGCGCAAGACTGTTTTGGCCCCTGCCCCTGCTAAGCATGAAATACCTCTTCGCGAGATGAAGGTTGAGCAGGCAAAATATTACACGGGGTACGCGAGTTCGGTTGAACCATCTTATAAGAGATCAGCTATAGCTGAATTAGAGCGGCGTCAGATACCGGCGCGCTACGATGAAGACATTGTCGTTCTGCAGATACGCGATCCTTGGTGGGCGCATTCGTATTGGGATGTATCATCAGGCACCGCAAACAGGTTAAAGAATGAACTGGGTGGTGTTTTTGACAGGGCTCGCTGGGTCTTGCGTTCTTATGATGTAAGTTGTATTAATTTTGACGGCTCAAACGCGCATCGTTTCTTTGACACCGGCATTGATTTTGATGCCAGGAACTGGTATTTGAATTTTGGGTCTCCGGGGGCGTCCTGGTGCGTGGACCTTGGCATTATTTTGCCGGACGGCCGTTTTATAACGGTGGTGCGTTCCAATACTATTTCGCTTCCGCTGGACGGCCCTTCCTGGGTCACGGATGAAGAGTGGATGATTCCCGATGATGAATTTAGGCGGCTTTACGGCATGTCCGTAGGCCTGGGCCCTAATGTTTCAAGCCCTGTAGGGAAACTGTGGCAGGAGAGGCTTAAAAAAGACATCTCATCCCGAGGATTAGCTTCCATGGGTGTTAGTTCTCCCGTAAAGAAGGGCAAAGAAAAAGGCGCATTCTGGCTTGTCGTGGACGCGGAATTGATAGTCTATGGCGCCACAGAAGCAGACGCGCGCGTTACTGTACAGGGTAAGGCAGTTAAACTCAGAAAAGACGGCACTTTTACGCTGCGTTTTGCTTTACCCGACGGAAAACAAGTCATACCTGTAGTAGCTTCGTCGGCCCATATAAATGAGACGCGCACGATCACGCCTATCGTAACTAGAAAAACAACGCGAAACCCCTAAATCACGATGATCAAAGGATATCTATGCCTGGTGTTGCACGGCCATCTTCCTTATGTGCGCCATCCGGAGCATGAGGATTTTCTGGAAGAAGATTGGCTCTATGAGGCTATAACAGAGACCTATATTCCTCTTATCGCGATGTTTGAACGATTGAGTCAAGACCAGATAAATTTCCGAATGACCATGTCTATTACTCCCACCTTAGCTTCCATGCTAACGGACCAGTTACTGCAGGAACGTTATTTGAGGCATCTTAACCGATTGATAGAGCTGGCCCATAAAGAAGTAGAAAGGACGCGGTGGATGCAGGGATTTCAGGAGCTCGCCGTGATGTATCTGAATATTTTCATCAACGCGCGGGAGCTCTTTGAAAGGTATCACCGCAATCTTGTTTCTGCTTTTAAGCGTTTTCAGGATGCAGGTAATTTAGAGATCGTCACCTGCGGGGCAACTCACGGCTTTTTTCCGTTGATGGATGTCGCCAAAGCTTCGGTGCGCGCGCAGGTGAAGGTGGCGGTCGCGAATTACGAGAAAAATTTCGGACGCAGACCTAAGGGTATTTGGCTGCCGGAGTGCGGCTATCATCCCGGGGATGACGAGATCTTGAAAGAGAACGGGATCAAATTTTTCTTCGTGGATTCTCACGGCATCCTGCACGGCACGCCGCGTCCCAAATACGGCGTATTTGCGCCGGTTTATTGTAAATCAGGAGTCGCCGCTTTCGGAAGGGATACGGAATCTTCCAAACAAGTCTGGTCCAGCGTTGAAGGCTACCCGGGTGACTATTATTACCGTGAGTTTTACCGTGACGTAGGTTTTGATCTTGAATACGAATACATCAAGCCTTATATTCTTCCTGACGGAGTCAGGATAAATACGGGTATAAAGTATTACCGCATTACCGGTACCTCGGATGAAAAGATGCCTTACGAACCCCACATGGCGCGGGAAAAAGCCGCCTCTCACGCGGCGAATTTTATGTTCAACAGGGAGAAACAAGTAGAGTATCTTTATGACGCGCTGGGCAGAAGGCCTATCATCGTGTCTCCCTATGACGCGGAGCTCTATGGCCACTGGTGGTTTGAAGGCCCTATGTGGCTTGAATTTCTGATCAGAAAGATAACCTATGACCAGAAGACTATCAAATTGGTGACCCCTTCCGAATATCTGGCGGAAAATCCGAGAAACCAGGTGCTTACCCCTTCTATGTCTAGCTGGGGGTGGAAGGGTTATTCCGAGGTATGGCTTCAGGGGTCCAATGACTGGATCTACAGGCATCTGCATAAAGCCTCAAGCGTCATGACGTGCCTGGTTAAGCAGAGCCCTAATACGAACGGGTTGAAGAAGAGGGCCCTGAATCAGGCGCTGCGCGAGCTTTTACTTGCACAAAGTTCGGATTGGGCGTTTATAGTAGCTACCGGAACGCATGTTTCTTATGCCCAGCGCAGGACCAAAGACCATCTCTTGAGGTTCTTCAAGCTCTCCGAAGACATATCCTCCGATAGTATTGACGAAGAATTTTTAAAAGAATTGGAATATAAGGACAATATTTTTCCTGAGATAGATTACCGCGTGCACCAATAAGCCGTTTTTTAGAAACGCACGACGCGCGCGTCGTATCCGCCAAATCGTATGGCGGATTTATTTTAGAAAGTGAAATTACACAGATTTAGTCAGGAGTTTGTTATTTTGAATAAGGATAAAATACCTGCGCATATCGCCATCATCATGGACGGAAACGGCCGCTGGGCAAAAAGAAGAGGGCTTTCCCGCAGCGAAGGCCATCGTAAAGGCATGTCCGTTTTGAAAGATATTATCAAGGCCTCTCTTGAATTGGGCGTAAAGTTTTTGACGGTCTATGCCTTTTCTACGGAGAACTGGAAAAGGCCCAGGACTGAGACAGATTTTCTTATGGATATGTGCGAGAAGATCATAGCCCGTGAACTGCCTTATATGCTTAAGAACGACATACGGCTCAGGCATATAGGGCGCCCGGAGATTTTAACAGAGTCTTTGCAGAAGTGTATCCGTCGGACCGAAGAATTGACGCAGAATAATCGCAGGCTCGTATTTGGGCTCGCTTTTAATTACGGTTCGCGCCTGGAGATCCTGGATGCGGTAAGGGCAATAGCAGAGGCAGTAAAAGCGGGCATACTCGCGCCTGCGGGCATAACAGAGGAGTTGTTTAAAAGCTGCCTCTATACAAAAGATGTTCCAGATCCCGACCTTCTTATTAGGACGAGCGGCGAGATGCGCGTCAGCAATTTTTTGCTATGGCAGATAGCGTATACTGAGTTTTATGTGATAAAAAAACCATGGCCTGATTTTAACAAAAGAGAACTTATGCGCGCCATTGAAGTTTATCAAAAACGATGCAGGCGTTTCGGAGGTGTTGAATGATCAGCCGAAGGATCTTCACTGCGGTTCTTTTGGGTATTTTTTCTTTTATAGCTATTTTTTTTGAAGGCTTGTTCGTGCTATCGGTAGTCGTGTTTATCTCACTGGGGTTGTATGAGTTCTTCAGCTTAATAGAGAAAAAGGGCATCCCCATGTATAAATATTTCGGCACGATCATCGGCATCATCATTCCGCTTTCAGTCTACTCCCGTTTTGAACTGACTAAGGGGTGGGAACTATTATTTTTAAGCTTGGCGCTTGTGACACTTTTTATCCTTCAGTTCTCCAGGCGCGACAGCACGAATGCCGTCTTGGGTATTTCTACGACTATGTTTGGCATACTCTACATCGCGTGGTTCTTCAGTTTTATGATAAAATTGAGGATGCTGCCTCATGGCATAGCTTTTGTAGGGTGTTTATTGCTTGTGACAAAGTGCGCTGATATCGGCGCTTTTCTTGTAGGCGTTAAATGGGGCCGCCGTTCTCTTATCCCGCGCATCAGTCCTAAAAAGACCATTGAGGGCACCTTGGGAGGTATTTTATTCGGCGTCTTGGCCGCGTTGGCATGCAAGATGTTGTTTTTACCGGGTTTACCTATTTTTTCGTGGTTGAATATGGTGCTTATCGGTTTTTCTTTAAGTGTCCTGGGTTTATTGGGGGATCTCTCGGAGTCATTGATAAAGAGGGACTGCGCGGCCAAAGATTCCAGCTCCATATTTCCCGGCATGGGAGGTGTATTAGACGTCATAGACAGCTTGTTATTTACCGCGCCGGCTTTTTATTTTTATATGAACTTTTATCTCAGCCGCGCTTTTTCAAGCGGCACGAGCTTCTAGGCGATGAAGAAAAAAAATATAGTGATCCTGGGTTCAAGCGGTTCTATAGGCGAAAACGCCTTGGATATCATCAGGCAATTTAAAGACAGGTTCCATGTTCTGGGCCTTTGCGTCAACGCCAACACCGACAAGTTAATGACTCAGGTTAAAGAATTCAGGCCTGAGTTTGTAGCTGTCGCGGATATTCCCTCTGCTCTTGCGATGGGGCCTTTAGGCCGCCGGGGCACTAAAGTCTTGCGAGGCAGGGAGGGAGTCTGCAGGCTTGCTTCTTTAAAAGAGGCAGACCTCGTCCTCGTTGCTATCGTAGGAAGCGAGGCTATTTTTCCTATTCTTAGCGCGATAAGGGCCGCAAAAACCATAGCTCTTGCCAACAAGGAGGCTATAGTAATTGCCGGAGACATTGTTCTTCGCGAGGCCAGGAAGAAGAAGGTGCAGGTTATACCCATAGACAGCGAGCAGAGCGCTATCTTTCAGTGTTTGCGCGGCAATACAAAAGCGGAACTGGAGACCGTTTATCTGACCGCTTCCGGAGGGCCCCTGGTGGATCATGTGCTGTCCGGTATCAACAAAGTCTCTGTCAATAAAGTGCTGGCGCATCCTCGTTGGAAGATGGGCAGGAAGATAACCGTTGATTCCGCGACGCTCATGAACAAAGGGCTTGAAGTCATTGAAGCTATGCAGCTTTTTGATATAAAATTAGAAAAGATCAAAGTTTTGATACATCGGCAGGCCATCATTCATTCTATGGTAGAATTTCAGGACGGCTCTGTGCTCGCGCAAATGGCGGTGACGGACATGCGCCTGCCTATCCAGTACGCGTTGACGTATCCGGAGCGTTGGCAAAACGATCGTTTTCGCCTTGATCCTCTGGCCGCGGGCGTTTTATCATTTTCAAAACCCGACGGGGCCAAATTTCCATGCCTTGAGCTGGCCTATGAAGCGGCGCGCCTGGGCGGGGCCGCGCCGTGCGCCTTGAATGCCGCTAATGAAGTAGCAGTGGATGCTTTCTTGAAGCATAAGATATCGTTCGGGTGTATTCCCAAAGTGATTGAAAAGGTCATAGAGAAAAAAGATTTTCCTATTCATGATGTCTCGCTGGACGCTATTTTTGATACGGATAAGGCGACGCGGGAGCGCGCCTGCCGATTGGTTGAATTTTACGGGAAGAGAGGTCGTTAAGCGATGATTATTTTTCTTGTTATCTTAAGCGTGTTGATCCTTGTCCATGAACTCGGCCATTTTATATCCGCCAAGCGCCTGAGGGTGAGAGTTGAGAAATTCTCGCTGGGGTTTGGCCCGCGGTTATTTTCAAAAAAAGTGGGCGAAACGGAATATATGCTTTGCGCTATCCCTTTTGGCGGCTTTATCAAGATGGCAGGGGATAATGCCGACGAATTTAAGGGGAGGCCTGATGAATTTTTAGGCCGTTCACCAGGGCAGAGGGCGCGCATTGTCTTTGCTGGCCCGTTTTTTAATTATGTCTTAGCTTTTTTATGCCTTTGGATGGTATATTTTTTGGGTTTTCCTAAATTCACGACAAGCATCGGTGAGTTGATCCCGGGCATGCCTGCGCAGGCAGCGCAGCTGAAAGTCGGCGACAAGGTCTTAGAGGTGAACGGGGTAAAAGTCATGTTTTGGGATGACCTCACCAAAAAGATCCACGCCTCAAAAGGCAAAACGCTCAAGTTGAAAATTCAACGGGGTGCGGCGGAGTTTGATACGGAATTGACGCCTCAAATGAAAAAGGTGGAGACTGTCTTTGGCAAACAGGTAGAGGTGGGGCTGATAGGTATCAAGCCGTCGGAGGATGTCATCAAAGTGCGTTATGGCTTAGGCGTGGCTCTGGTGAAGGGCACCCAGAATTTGATAGAGATGACAATCGCGACACTGGCAGCCATCTTTTACATCGTCGTGGGCACCATGTCGTTCAAGGAGTCTGTCACGGGGCCTTTGGGTATATTTTTTATTGCCACAAATGCGGCTAAGATAGGTTTCTCTGCCATACTGCACGTCATCGGTATCTTGAGCATGAGCCTGGCTATTTTCAATCTTCTTCCTTTGCCTATTTTAGACGGTGGCCATATCGCGCTTGCGGGCCTTGAAAAGTTGCGCAAGAAACCACTGGCCCAAAAGACTGAAGATGTCGTCAATAACATAGGCTTGAGTTTTCTTATAATTCTTGCCGTTTTTATATTTTGCAACGACCTTATTCGCTACGGCTACTGGGATAAGTTCATCGCGCTGTTTGTGAGATAAATACTATTGAATGAAGCAAAAGCAAAGAAACTTACGTTGGTTTTGCATAACACAATAATAAACATGTATAAGATAGAACGCAGGAAAACGCGCACAGTTAAGATCGGAAAAATTAAGATAGGTTCAGGCCATCCTGTTGCCGTGCAATCCATGGTTAAGGTAAGGGCCCAAAATGTCGCCAAGTCGGTAGAGGAAATAAGAAAATTAGAGATAGCTGGCTGCGATATAGTCCGCATCGCCGTTGAAGACGAAAAAGACGCAAGAGCTTTAAAAGATATTAAGAAGCGCATCAACATACCGCTTGTCGCTGATATCCACTTTGATCATCGGTTAGCTCTTCTGGCAGCGGAAGCAGGCGTAGACAAGATAAGGCTCAATCCCGGGAATATCTATAGGGTCCATGAAGTCCGGGCTGTCATAGCTGCCGCGAAAAATGCGCGCATCCCAATACGCATAGGCGCTAATTCGGGTTCTTTGAGGATAAGAAGCAGGGATGCTGCAGGCGCTTTAGTGGCAAGTGTCGTTGATTATTTAAAGATCTTTAAAAAGGCCCGCTTTAAGGATATTGTCATATCTCTTAAGGGCTCTGATATCACAGACACAATAACCGCGTATGAAAAAATGGCGTCTTTGTGCGGCTATCCTTTGCATGTGGGAATGACAGCCACGGGCCTGCCATTGGATGGTATCGTTAAGTCTAGCGTCGGCATAGGAATATTGTTATTTAGGGGTATTGGTGATACAATAAGAATATCTTTGCTTGATGAGCCCAGGCAGGAAGTCGCGGTAGCCAAGTTTTTGCTTAACAGTTTGGGGCTGCGTAACTTTGGGCCTGAATTGATCTGTTGCCCTGCCTGCGGCCGGTGCGAAGTAGATCTTCTGAAAAAAGCGCAGAGGTTCCAAGAGTGGTTAGACAAGTTGCCTGGAGCCCAGAGCTCTAAGCTAAAAAATCTAAGAATAGCTTTGATGGGATGTGTGGTCAACGGTCCCGGAGAAGCCCGCGAAGCTGATCTAGGCATAGCCTTTTCAAGGCACAAAGGCGTTTTATTTAAGAAGGGAAAGATCGTAGGCACAGTCAGTCTGGGCCGGGGCGAAGAAACACTTTTTGCCATTTTAAAGAAAGGGTTATAAAGAACGGGAGAAGTTTTATGAGTGAGATAAAAGAGAAAGTCCGCCAATATCTCGTTTCCGGCGATTATCTTTTTGCGAAAAAAGACAGGCATCCGGTAGATAAGGAAAAGCTTAAAAAAGACATCTACAAGGGCATTGACCACGTTATTTCTTTTGACAGGGTGACGCTCACGACAGAGGAGAAAGAAAAGATCGTCGGCGAACTCATGGATGAGATGCTTGGTTTCGGGCCTTTAAGCTCTTTGCTTGATGACGCAAGCGTTTCGGAAGTAATGGTCAATGGCACTGACACCGTCTATATGGAGAAGAACGGTATAATGCTCTTGACCGATATAAAATTTGATAATCAGCGCCATCTTATGCAGACGATAGAAAAGATACTGGCCCCGACACAGCGCCGCGTGGATGAATCTTCTCCTTACGTGGACGCGTCCTTGGCGGACGGTTCGCGCGTCAACATCATCCTGCCGCCTATATCTCTTTTGGGGCCGGTCATCACCATAAGGAAGTTTTCGCGCGAGATAGCGGCTATTGAAGATCTTTTAAAACGTGACACGCTTACCGATAAGATGGCCCAGTTTTTAATAGCGGC
Organism: Candidatus Omnitrophota bacterium; assembly: GCA_038068755.1. Lineage (GTDB taxonomy): Bacteria > Omnitrophota > Gorgyraeia > Velamenicoccales > Velamenicoccaceae > Phelpsiimicrobium. The sequence goes on along the minus strand of JBBTLH010000095.1, from coordinate 11,733 downwards.
TATTAAGGCAAAGCTTAATATCATCTTTGCCGGGGCGACCGGCGTAGGCAAGACGACTACGCTAAACGTCTTATCCAGCTATATCGCTGAAAGCGAACGCATCATCACCATAGAAGATACGGCTGAGCTGCGCCTGAAACAGAGGCATGTCGTTCCTTTGGAAACAAGGCAGGCTAATGTTGAAGGTAAAGGTGAGGTGCCGATAAGGGACTTATTTAAGAATTCTTTGCGCATGAGGCCTGACCGCATCATCTTAGGTGAGATCAGAGGGGGCGAGGCCTTGGATATGCTCCAGGCTATTTCAAGCGGCCATGATGGGGCTTTGGTTGTTTTGCACGCGAGCTCGCCACGCGATGTCATATCCCGCATAGAGACCATGATCATCACGTCCAATACCGCAATACCGCTTTGGGCTATAAGGCGCCAGATCGCTAATGCCGTTGACATCATCGTGATGCAGGAGCAGTTGAGCGACGGCAAGCGCAAGATGACGCACATAACTGAAGTCGGCGGCATGGAAAATGACGACGTCGTTTTAAGAGATCTGTTTTCCTATGAGATCAAAGGCGTTTCCGAAGAACATAAGAGTGTGGTAGGCCAATGGAGAATAGGAGGGGTCGTGCCGCTTTTTTATCCTACTTTTAGGCTGCGCGGCATTGACTTGCCCGAGGATATATTTCGGGCAGAGTAGAGGGAATGTCTAAGAATGCTTTGGACAAAGTCGTTTATTTCAACATTAAAAGAGGCGCCGGAGAGCGCTGAGAGCATAAGTCACAGGCTTATGCTGCGCGCCAACATGGTGCGCATGCTGGTAGCCGGTGTTTATTCGTATCTGCCGCTGGGTTATAAGGCCCTTTCAAAAATAGAAAATATTATCCGCAACGAGATGAATAGCGCCGGCGCTCAGGAGCTCTTATTGCCGAGCTTGCAGCCTATTGAATTATGGCAGAAGACCGGGCGCGACGAACTTTTAGGTGAGACGATGATCCGTTTCACGGATCGGCGGGGCCGCAAATTGTGCCTCGGCCCCACTCACGAAGAGGTGGTGACCGAACTGGCGGCTAATTTTGTCAAGTCTTACAGGGATCTGCCTTTTGTCTTATATCAGATACAGACGAAGTTCAGAGATGAGGTCAGGCCGCGGTTCGGCATAGTACGCAGCTGCGAATTCATTATGAAGGACGCTTATAGTTTTGACCGCGATACAAAGGGTTTAACCGAGATCTATGAAAAGATGCGCCTCGCCTATGAAAAGATATTCAAGCGCTGCGGACTGGATTTTGTTTCTGTCAAAGCGGATTCCGGTATTATCGGCGGCGATGTCTCCCATGAATTTATGGTGCCTGCCGAGAGCGGGGAAGATGTCATTTTCAAGTGTAAGATATGCAACGAGGTCAAGAGTTCACAAGAGGCGCAGATAGAGGATTGTCCGCACTGTAAGCAAGATATGGAGAAGATTAATACGCTTGAGATAGGGCACATCTTTCAGCTCGGAGAGAAATATTCCAAGGCTTTGGGCGTTAAGTTTTTAGACGAAGGAGGCAAACAACAGACCGTGCAGATGGGTTGTTACGGCATAGGCGTGAGCCGTTTGATATCCGCTATCATTGAGCAGAACCACGATAAGGACGGTATCATATGGCCGGCCCAAGTGGCTCCTTATCAGGTTGTGGTCGTGCCGGTTAATATTTCGGATAAAGAGTTGTTAAACAAGGGCAACGACATTCATAAAACTTTAGAAGAAGCCGGCATAGAGGTCCTTTTAGATGACAGGGATGAGCGCGCGGGAGTCAAGTTCAAAGACGCTGATCTCCTGGGCTTTCCTTTGCGTATTATCTTAGGCAATAAATGGACGCAAGAAAAAAAACTTGAGCTTAGAGAAAGAAGGTTTCAAGGATCAAAGGATATCGACGCTGGACAAGTTTTAGAAGAAGTCCGTAGATACCTGAAAGAGCAGGGGGCGAATTAATGGATAGATTAGAAAAGATACAACAGATCAAAGAAGAGGTCAGGTCTAAAGTTTTGGTGAAGGTCAAAAAGACCGGCCTGGAATATGAGGTTGACGACGGCACTGTCCGGCGTCAGATAGAGGCTGCCTTGGATTCTGTCGTCCGCGCGAAGATGGACGGGGCCATTGATGACGGCCTGCGGCGTTTTATAATTGAAGAGGTAGTCAACGAGATATTCGGGCTGGGGCCCATCGGCCGGCTTATCTCAGACTCGACTGTCTGGGAGATCATGGTCAACGGCCCGAAAGAAGTGTATATTGAGAGAGAAGGTAAGATGCAAAAGACGGACGTTGTGTTTGAAGATGAGGAGCAGCTGTTTTTCTATATAGAAAGGATACTTTCGCCTTCGGGAAGGCGCGTAACGGAGTTTGAACCTTATATTGATGCGCGCCTCCCTGACGGTTCGCGCTTGAACGTTGTGCGCAGGCCTGTGGCTCCTTTTGGCCCTATCCTGACCATACGCAAGGCGCACCATAAAGTTTTAGAGATACACGATCTGATCGAACGTCATACCATTGACGAGAAGGTCGCTCATTTTTTGAAGGCGTGCGTTAAGAATCGCTCCAACATTGTCATCGCGGGCGGTCCCGGTTCCGGGAAGACGACCGTACTCAATATATTGGCGTCTTTTATCCCCGATATGGAACGGGTGATCACTATTGAGGATACGCTTGAGTTGCGCATGACGGGTAAGCATTGCGTCGCGCTTGAGACGCGGCCGCAGACCATAGAAGGCAAGGGTGAGATAACGATACGCGACCTTGTGCGCAATGCCCTGCATATGAGGCCTGACAGGGTCATTATCGGCGAGGTGCGGGGCGAAGAAACGCTGGATATGCTTCAGTGCATGAATATAGGGCAAATCGGTTCCATGACAACCATGCACGCCAATTCTGCGTTGGACGCGCTCTTGCGTCTTGAGACTATGGCTATGATGGGTGGTTCTAAGGTCTCAGGCGAATTGATCAGGCGCCAGATCATCTCAGCCATTGATATCGTTATTGCCGTGGATAGGCTTCCCGACGGTACCAGGCGTTTAGTGGCTATTTCGGAAGTAGAAAAGAACCGTCCTGAATATGCCTTGAAAGACATCTATGCGCTCGTCAAGACACAGGGCCAGGCGCAGGCTGAATTAAGATTGACAGGAGACACCGATGTTTGAAGATTGCCTTTTAAAACTGCGTTCGCTTTTTAGCGCTCATTTAGAAAGGTGCGGTTATATCCTGGTGGATATAAGGTTTTACAGGAATAACGAAGGCGCCTTAATCCTGGAAGTCTTGGCTGACAGGGCAGAAGGCGGCATTACTTTAGATGAGTGCGGGCATTTCAATGCGGAGTTGGGCAATATCGCGGAGGAAAACGTTTCTATATCAGCAAAATACATTCTGGAAGTTTCCTCGCCAGGCACAGACCGGCCATTAGTGATCTTGCCTGATTTCAAGCGCGTCATAGGCCGCAAGGTGAGGGTGTTTTTAAAAGAACCCTACGATGGTAAAATAGAGCATTTAGGGAATGTTGAGTCTGCCGGAGCAGACGCAATTTCAATCAAAACTGAAAACAAAACGATCAAGATACCTTTAGAAAAGGTCAACCGGGCAAAGCAGGTGATTTTATGAGTAATGAATTGATGGCGATATTAGATCATATTGAAAGAGAACGCGGTATTAAGAAAGAGGTGCTCCTGGCGGCTGTTGAATCGGCGATGGTTAGCGCCGTGAAGAAGGCCATGGGCTCAAAGACAGCGGATAATATATCCGTTACCATTGATAAAAGCGACGGAAAGATAAGAGCTTATATGGATAAAGAAGAGATAAAGAACGTTGATTTCGGACGCATCGCCGCGCAGACAGCTAAGCAGGTGATCATACAGAAGATCCGGGAGGCTGAAAAAGATGTTATCTTCAACGAATTTTCAGCTAAGGTCGGCGATATCGTTAGCGGCACGGTCTATAGGTTTGATAAGGGCAATATCGTCGTGGACCTGTTGGGTAAGGCCGAAGGGCTTATGCCTAAACGCGAACAGTCTCCGCGGGATGATTTCAGACAAGGCCAGAGGATACGCGCTTACGTGCTTGATGTGAAGCGCGAAGCCAAGGGGCCGCAGATCATACTTTCCAGGACGAGCCCGATCTTTGTAAAAAAACTTTTTGAGTTGGAAGTGCCGGAGATATTTGAAGGTATTGTTGAGGTGAAATCCATATCGCGCGAGGCCGGCGAGCGGACAAAGATAGCCGTCTGGTCAAAGGATGAAAAGGTGGATTGCGTGGGCGCCTGCGTAGGCATGCGCGGCTCCCGCGTTAAAGATATAGTCATGGAACTTCAAGGCGAGAAAATAGATATCATCCGCTGGAGCGATGACTTAAGGGAATATATCACGGCCGCGTTGTCTCCGGCCAAGATAACAGAGATCAGGTTGGATAAGCAGGACCAGCGCTCACAGGTGATCGTTGCAAATGATCAGTTGTCGCTGGCTATAGGTAAACACGGCCAGAACGTCCGGTTGGCATCCAGGCTGATCGGCTGGGACCTTGATATCCGCACGCGCGAGGAGATCGTCAAGGAAAAAGAAGAGGCCAAGAAGGCCCGCGCAGAAATGAGCCTTGATGGCATCGGAGAAAAGGCCCTGACTTTGCTTATTGACGCCGGTTTTGATAGTCTTGAAAAGATCAAGGCCGCAACCGTAGAACAGCTGACCCAGATAAAAGGCATCGGCGAAAAAAAGGCAGAAAAGATCATAGCTTGCGCTAAAGAAAGGTTGTCTAAACAAGATGAGAGTGTATGAGTTAGCTAAAGAGTTAGGCTTGGCCAGCAAAGACCTTCTGGCTAAATTAAAAGAGCGCCACATTGAGGCCAAGAACCATATGGCCAGCCTTGATGAGGACGTTGTGAAACTTTTCTTAGAAGCGAGGGCTTCCTCAAGGACCGGATCGGTTTTAGCCGGTTTTAAAAAACCGGATGCCGTTAAACCTTCTTTGAAAGAAAAGAAACATGTCCCCGTAAAAAAGGAAGACCCGGGCGTTATTTTAAAAGAAGAAGCGGCGTTGCCTAAGGCCGTCCTGGCACAACAGCCCGAGGCTGTCCAGGCGCCTGAGAAGGTTTATAAGCCTCTTGAATTAGCGGTGCCTATTTCTATCAAGGACCTGGCAATACGGCTTGGGATAAAATCCAGTGAACTTATCAAATACCTTATAATCAAATTCAAATTGTTCGCTAACATCAATCAGAATTTAAGCGAAGATATTGTTTCTGAACTATTGAAAAACTACGGGTTTGAATTAAAAAAGCCGCTTTCTTTGGAAGAGGTTGTCGTCAAAACCAGCAAGGCTGATGCCAAATTACTTAAGCCCAGGCCTCCTATTGTGACGTTCATGGGGCATGTGGACCACGGTAAGACTTCGCTTTTGGATGCCATTAGGCGCACTAAAGTCGCAGAATCCGAGCATGGAGGTATCACCCAGCATATCGGCGCCTATGAAGTCAAATTGCCCAGGGGCAAGATAGCTTTCTTGGATACGCCGGGTCACGAGGCGTTTACCGCGATGCGCGCCAGGGGCGCCAATGTAACAGATATCGTTGTTTTGGTGATCGCTGCTGACGACGGCGTCATGCCGCAGACCATAGAAGCTTTGGACCATGCTAAAGCGGCAGGCGTGCCTATTATCGTGGCAATGAACAAGATAGATAAACCGCAGGCCAATATAGATAAACTCAAAAGGCAGCTCAATGAGCTAGGGCTGATCCCAGAGGATTGGGGCGGCAAGACCATCACCGTTGGCGTCTCTGCAAAGACAGGCGAGGGTATTGATAAGCTGTTAGAAATGATCCTGCTTGAAGCGGAAATGCTGGAGCTTAAAACTGTCTACGAACGGGAGGCAACGGGTGTTATCGTTGAAGCCAAGCTCAGCAAAGGGCGAGGGCCTGTGGCTACGGCCTTGGTCCAGAGCGGCATGCTGCGCTTAGGTGATTTTGTAATTGCCGGTTATCAGAGCGGCAGGGTCAAGGCGATGTCTGATAGTTTACGTCACACACTTGAAGAGGCGGGGCCTTCAATGCCTGTTGAGATCACGGGCCTCTCGGGCGTGCCTGAGGCAGGCGATAAGTTTTTTGTAGTGAGCGATGAAAAAAAGGCGCGCGAATTAGTAGATAGCAAACAAGAGGAATCAAGGAGGCTTCGCCTTGAACCAGCGCATAAGAGAGCCCATATACATCTGGAAAACCTTTATCAGGAGATCAAGTCCGGATGCGTTAAAGAGCTGAATATCATTTTAAAAGCCGACGTCCAGGGGTCTCTTGAAGCCATTGTAGACTCTTTGCAAAAAATAGGCACGAGTGAAGTCCAGATAGTCGTGATGCATAAAGGTGTCGGGATCATAAATATCTCTGATGTTGTTCTGGCCGTAGCCTCTAACGCTATTATCATCGGTTTTCAAGTTGAGCCCGATATTCAGGCAAGAGAGATGGCAAGCAAAGAAGGTATTGATATAAGGATGTATCGTGTTATTTATGAGATTATCAATGACATGAAGGCGGCTTTGGAAGGGATGCTGTCGCCGAGAATAAAGAAGGTCTTTTTGGGCAGGGCTGAGGTCAAGAAGGTCTTTCAGTTGACCAAGGCGGGGGTTGTCGCCGGTTCTATGGTCAGGAAAGGCAAGATCGCAAGGAACGCCGAGGTTGCGCTAATCAGGAACGGCGAGGTAGTCCATGAGGGCAAGATCGCCGCTTTAAAGAGATTTAAAGACGACGTCCGCGACGTGAGCGAAGGTTTTGAATGCGGTATCTCGCTTGCGAACTTCAACGATATCAAGGAAGGCGATTTTATAGACGCGTTTCAATTAGAGCAGATAGCGCGTAAACTTGAATAAAATATAAATATTTTGTTCTTTGAAAAAATTGCTTAGGCTCTGGCTCCAGTCAAAGGAGTGCTTACGCACCGCACAAAATTCGGCTAAAAATACACAACTCGCCCTGAATAAGACACCAGGGTAACGGCTCAAACAGTGCATTTTTGCGCTATGCGCGCCGCCGAATTTTATGCTCTCCTTTGAAGTCGCCTACGCCCAACCAATTTTTTCTTTTAAGAAACCACCGACAAAGCAGGTGGTAATTCACTCTATTCTATGTCTAAGAAAAGGATACTCAGCGGCATGCGGCCTACGGGAAAACTTCATCTGGGCCACCTCGTAGGAGCTTTGAACAATTGGGTGCGCCTACAGAGCGAATACGAATGTTTCTTCATGGTCGCTGATTGGCACGCGCTCATGAGCGAATATGAGAATTCAAAGATCATAGAAGATTCTCTTTACGACAATGTCGCGGATTGGCTTGCCTCCGGTGTAGACCCCAACATAAGCACCATTTTTATTCAGTCACAAATACCCGCTCACTTAGAACTCTGCATGGCTTTCTCGGTCTTGACACCTTTGGGTTGGTTGGAGCGGTGTCCGACATACAAGGAGCAGATGCGGGAATTAAAAGACAGGCATATCTCCACCTATGCTTTTTTAGGGTATCCCGTCTTGCAAGCTGCCGACATCTGCTTATATAAGGCCCACGTTGTGCCCGTAGGAGAAGACCAATTGCCACACTTGGAATTGACGCGCGAGATCGTCAGAAAATTCAACGGGCTCTACAAAGAGATATTTCCTGAACCAAAGCCGTTGTTGACCCCCGTGCCGAGGTTGCTTGGGTTAGACGGCCGCAAGATGAGCAAGAGCTATAATAATTTTATCGCGCTTTCCGATACAGAAGACCTTATCAAAAAGAAGACTCAGGGGATGTTCACAGACCCTAAAAGGATAAGAAAGACAGATCCCGGGCACCCTGAGGTGTGCAACGTACACAGCTATTTTGAAATATTCGCGCCGGAGTTGAAAGATAAAGCCGCCTCTTGGTGCAGGAAGGCCGAGGCGGGTTGCACGGAGTGCAAGTCTATCTTAGGGGAAAAACTAGTCAAATTGCTTGGGCCGTTTCAGGAAAAACGGCGCCATTATTTAGAAGATAAAAAGAAACTCCAGAATATCCTTGATGACGGCCGCGCGCGCGCCGAAAAAGTTGCCGCTGTCACGATGAAAGAGGTAAGAGAGGCCGTAAGGTTGACACCATGTCCTACAAGATAAAACTTGATATATTTGAAGGGCCGTTTGATCTGCTCTTATACCTTATTAAAAAGAACGAGCTCAACGTCTATGATATACCGATTGCCGGGATCTTGGACCAGTATCTGCAGTATATGGAGTTGATGAGGCTATTGGACTTAAATATCGCCGGAGAATTTATCGTGATGGCCGCGACACTTATGCAGATCAAGTCAAAGATGCTTTTGCCTCAGGAAACAAATATTTTAGATGAGATACCCGAAGACGAAAAGGACCCAAGGGCGGAATTAGTCAAGAGGCTCTTGGAATACAGGCAGTTCAAAGAAGCGGCGCAAGTGTTACGCTTAAAAGAACGTCAGCGGCAGGATATTTTTAAACGCAACCAGGTATTAGAAGACAAGGATACGGGTGAGTCTTTTTTTGAGGCGAGCCTTTTTGACCTCATCAACGCTTTTTCAAAAGCTTTAAAAGACGTCCCAAAGGAGCTCTTCTACGAAGTCATCAAAGACGAGTTTACCGTTGAGGAAAAAGTCCATGGCCTTTTGCACATGTTTGCAGAAAGGCCCCGGATAAAACTTTCTGAATTATTTTCTCAGGGTAAAAGCAAAATGGAGATCATCGCAATTTTTTTGGCGGTGCTTGAGTTGATACGTTTAAAAGAGGTCATCGTAGTGCAGAAGGCCGTCTTTGGCGAAATAGAAGTCTTTAGGAACAAAGAAAATATTAAAGTAAGCCACCCGCAGCAAGAGGCCATCGAAGAGGCGCCGCGGGCCATCACTGACGCATAGGTAACGCTATCATATGGACGAAAAATTCTATCCGTTTGCGGAAAAGAGCGAAACTGACGAAGATGTCGTCTTAAATATTTCTCTAAGGCCTACGGCGCTGGATGAGTTTATCGGTCAGCAGGAGCTCGTAGATAACCTTAAGGTTTCCCTGACAGCGGCCAAACAGAGGAACGAACCTTTGGAGCACGTCCTTCTTTGCGGCCCGCCGGGATTAGGCAAGACGTGCCTTGCTACCATCATTGCCCACGAGATGGGTTCCAAGATAACTGCTACTTCAGGCCCTGCCATAGAGCGCGCCGGCGACCTTATAGGCATCCTGACCAATCTTGAAGAAGGCGACGTGTTTTTTATAGACGAGATACACCGCCTCTCTAAAGTCGTAGAAGAATTCCTCTATCCCGCAATGGAAAATTTCCAGATAGATTTCGTCATTGATAAAGGTCCTTACGCCAGGACCATTAAGTTCAACCTTAAGCGTTTCACTTTGGTGGGCGCTACTACGCGCAGCGGCCTTATCGGTTCGCCGCTTCGCTCCAGATTTGGCATCCTGCACCACTTTGATTTTTACAAACAGGAGGCATTGAGCATTATTATCAAGCGCTCAGCCGGCCTCTTGGGTATCAAGATAGACGAGAGCGGATCCCTTGAGATAGCCCGCCGGGCCCGCGGTACTCCCCGCGTAGCCAATAGGTTATTGAAACGCGTCAGGGACTATGCCCAGGTGAAGGCGTCGAACGCCATAACTCAGGATATTGCCGATAGCGCTCTTGCCAGCCTCGGCATAGACGCAGCCGGATTGGATGAAGTGGACCGTAAGGTCTTGAAGGCCATTATTTCAACGTATCAAGGCGGGCCTGTGGGGATAGAGACGTTGGCCGCGACCTTAAACGAAGAGCAGGATACCATAGTTGATACCATTGAGCCATATCTCCTGAAAGCAGGTTTCTTAAAGAGGACCTCGCGCGGTAGAGAAGCGACGGCTCTCGCCTACCAGCATCTTGATCTTAGCCAACCCCGGCCATGAAGGTTCTTCTTCATATCTGTTGCGGGCCGTGCGCTGTCTATCCGGTCCGGGCGCTTATAGACGAAGGTTTTGATGTTGATGGGTTTTTTTACAACCCCAACATCCATCCTTACTCTGAATACAAAAAGAGGTATGAGGCGGTTTTAACAGCGGCCGCGCGGCTTTCTTTAAACGTTATCTACCACCGCTATGATTTTGAGAAATTTTTAAGAGAGATCTCATGCATAGGGGATAGAGGCGAGCAGCACATGTTCTGCTGGAGAATACGATTAGAAGAGACGGCCCGCGTAGCGGCAGAACAGGGCATACCAAATTTTACGACGACTCTTCTTTCGAGCCCCTATCAGGACATAGATAAAATAAAAATTTTAGGCGAAGAGCTTGCTTTGAAATACGGCCTTAGCTTTTTGGCGAGGGATTTCCGTCGCGGTTTTGCCGAGTCTCACAAGATTTCTAAAGAGTGGCAGTTTTATCACCAGAATTATTGCGGCTGTATTTATTCCGAGAAAGAGGCGATAGAACAAAGAGAGAAGAAGGTATAAGGGGAGGTTTAAGATGGCGAAGATTTCCGGGAATAAACAGGCCTTGCTCATTGTTGACGACGAAGAAGATACAGGCCTTGCCATGAAAGCTATATTAGAAAGAGCGGGATATGCGACTGAATGGGCTTCTTGCGGCACCGAAGCCATTGAAAAAGTGCGGCATCGTGTTTTTGACCTGATCTTTTTGGATATTCATTTCCCGGAAATGGGCGGATTGGATATTTTCCGCGAATTGAAAAAAATCAGACCCAGATTAAAAGTATGCATTATGACAGGTTGGCCCAAAGGTGTTGCCACCCATATCGCGGATTGTCTGGCTATGTTAGACGAAGGGGCCATAGATAAAATGCTTCGCAAGCCTTTCAGCAGAGAAGAAATTTTAGAAGTTACCAAGGAGCTTATTGGATAATGGTGTTTCGTTTTTTTAGATTTTTGATTTTACTCTCTTGGTTATCAGTTTTGGCTCCTTCTCTATGGCCTCAATCCGTTACATCTGCGGTTACCGAGACTTACGAAGAGCCCGAGGCCAGTGCGTGGTTTGTTCGTCATGCGTCAATATCCGCTCCTGAGGCTAAAAACAATGTGCGTTTAGAGCGGCTTGTGGATTGGCTGTACAAAGACGGTGCTGTTTTTGTCGGCGTGGTCTTGACCGAAGAGGAAGTCAACGGATTCGGAGGTCTCCGGGTTTATCTGCCCATTAATAAGGAAGCCAGAGAACAGATCTTCAGGGTCGCCAACAGAGAGCTTGCAAGGTCAGGATATCGCTCTGAGGATGATACGCTCCAGGATACGCTCACGATATGGTTTTAGGAAACAGTATGGCTAGATCTTTTATCATAATAGGTATAGTTTTTATTCTGATAGGCCTTCTTTGGAACGTATGGGCCAAGATACCTTTTATCGGCCGTTTGCCCGGTGATATATTTATCCAGAGAAACTGCACATACAGGGTTCTCATCTTTTCAGTCCTTGGCGCTTTGTGCCAAGAAAGAACGTATCATTTTATTTTCCCCTGACTACGTCTATTCTTTTAAGTCTTGTTCTATCTTTGATCTTATGGGTTTTATCAAAAAAATGAAAAAAAGCCTTTTACCTTTCGTGGTTTTTCTGATCTTTCTTGGCCTGGCGCCGGGCTTCGGTAAAGAGCCGGTCAAGATACGCGTAGCCGTTTTAAAAGATAGAATGGACGCGACACTTTCGGTTACGGGTAGTTTTGAGATCGCAGACGCGCGCACAAAAGCATCTCTCTACCGTGGCCGAAACTTCTTAGGCATG
>JBBTLH010000094.1:2848-6230 GCA_038068755.1 Candidatus Omnitrophota bacterium | reverse complement strand
TATTTGCTCCAGCTGATCAATGAATCAACGGCCGGATACCTTCTGGCGTCAGAGCGCTCGCGCGACAACCCGTGAAACGCCCCTACGACTTTTAAGGTGGCCTGCGTCACAGGCTCTTCAAAATTTCCTCCCGCAGGGCTCACCGCTCCCCCGATAGTAACTGAGCCTGTGCTGCCGTCATGCAGCCTGACTAAACCTGCGCGTTCATAAAAAGAAGCGATGCGCGACTCCAAATAAGCGGGAAACGCCTCCTCTCCCGGGATCTCTTCAAGGCGTCCGGACATCTCGCGCATGGCCTGCGCCCAGCGCGAAGTAGAATCCGCCAGCAACAAAACATTAAGCCCCATCTGACGGTAATATTCGGCTATCGTCACGGCTGTGTAAACGCTTGATTCGCGTGCCGCAACCGGCATAGAGCTTGTATTGCAGATAATAATGGTGCGGTCCATCAATGGCCTATTGGTGCGCGGATCAATTAATTCCGGGAAGGTCTTTAGGGTCTCTACGACTTCCCCGGCGCGCTCTCCGCAGGCTGCAATCACAACCACATCCACTTCCGCGTGGCGGCTGATCAGCTGCTGAAGGACGGTTTTACCGGCGCCAAAGGGGCCGGGCAAGCAATAAGTCCCGCCGAGGGCGACCGGCAAAAGAGAATCGATGATCCTCATCTTGGTCACCAACGGTTTTGAAGCCTTTAATTTCTCAGAGTAAGCGCGGATCGGTATTTTTACCGGCCAGGATTGATTGAATAAAACTTCAGTTTCTTTCCCGTTAGCATCTTTGACCAACGCGATGCGCTGTTTGGCATTATATTTTCCGGAGGGCGCTATCTCAACTACCTTTAAGGCTCCCTGCAGAGAAAAAGGCGCCATAATGGCATGCTTGAATATTTTTTCCGGGACAAAACCTAAGGCCTGTCCGGCCTGTATGGTGTCCTGCGGCTTTACGAGGGGAGTGAATTCCCAAATATCTTCTTGCGACAAGGCATTTAAATAAAACCCGCGCTTTAAAAAATAACCGCATTCTTCCGCCAATAAAGGAAGCGGGTTTTGCAGCCCGTCGAAAATCTGGCCCAAAAGCCCCGGGCCCAGCTCAACGGACAACAACTCTTCGCTAAAATCCACCTTTTCACCCACCTTTAATCCGGAGGTGCTTTCGTATACCTGCATCTCTGCGGTGTTCCCGCGCACGCGGATCACCTCGGCCTTTAGCCGCTCATTCCCGTGAATAATAAAGGCGACTTCGTTCTGGATGACAAACGTATTGAAGCTCGCAGTGACCATGTTGGCGTTGATTTGCGTAATAAATCCGGACCTGTTCGTGCTCATACGGACCTCAATAACGCTTCCTTGTCGGCGGTGTTGATTTTCTCCCAACGCTCCAGGATCATAAGTTTATAGGCATAGATAATGATCAAATCCAAATCAAAATAGTGTCCGAAAGACAGCTCCTCTAAAAAATTCCATCTGGCCATATCCAATATTTTTTCTCCCTCAAGTGGACAGGAATTCCTGTGCGCGGCCAAAGCCAGATGAGTAAAACTGGGCTCGGCATTTCCGTCGGGACGTAAATAATTTTCGGCGCTCACTTTTTTGCGGGTGGACCGCACTTTCACCAGTTCATTCTTAAGCGCAATATTAAACTTGAGCCATTTCGTTATAACCGGGTTCAAAACCCCCGAAGGCTCCTCAACAGACACGCGTCTTAGCGCGTTAAGATCGCCTTCAGAAATAAACTCAGCGCATCTTTCCAAAAATTGCGCGAAGGGCAACGGCGCAGAAACGCCAAATGACAACATCGGAAGACTTGCGATTAAATAAGGATAGAAGTTGGCCATTTACGACTGCAGGATTGCCTTTAATTTAGGTTTTAGATATAACGAGATATACTCAGTGAGGGCCTTATCGCTAAAATCAAACTGCGACTTGCCGGCGTCAAAACTAATCGTAAAACCGGCGCGAATATCCTCCGCTGGACACAGGACGATTTTTTTCTTTGTCTGCTCTTTTAACTTAGTCAGGAATCCGCCCTCCAGCTTTTCGAGATCTTCTTTGCTTAACGAAACCACGACGGCGGCATCTTGCTGTTTGCAAATATTTTGGATAAGATCGCTTAATATCTTAAAAAGCTCTTCGCTATCAAGCGTCTTGCGGATTTCGATATTGATGACCTTATCCAGCATAGTATTAAGCTGACCCTTCAAAACAAGCAGCATGTCCCTCCCGGCCTGAGCAAGCAGGGCCTTTTCTCTCTCTGCATCCTTTTGAAACTGTATCTTTGCCCCGTCAATAATCCTCTCGGCCTCCGCGCGGGCGTTGGCTAAAATCTCCCCGGCCTTAATCCTTGCCTCCTCCTCGATCGCGCGCGCCTTGCTTTCAGCGGTTGCGATACCTTCCCGGTTTATCTTTGCTATCAAGCTCTTTATATCTTCTGCCATAATTCTTAACCTCAAACCTTTCTATCCGCTCCCTATCTAACATCTCAACACCCTGTCCTATCGTTTAACGGAATGCCTTATAATTATACATTTTTCACGAGCTTCGGTAAAGCAGTACTTTATACAGGGTGATATACCATATTAAAAATGGGGACACATCCTATTTTTTTATATTTTTATCTTTTATCTTTACAGGTCTTCCCCTAGGCTGTGCTATCAAGTTAACTCCTAATAATTCAGCCACAAACTTCACAAATTTTTCTGTGCCGATTGGTTTACCCTTGTATGTATGCTCCTTGATCTTTTTTATCTCAGCAATATCTTCCTGATGTTTTAAATAATTAATGTACTCTTCCCGTTCTTCATGACTCTGCCAAATAACTTTGACAAAATCATCTTTTCTATCATTCATATTTATTCGCGCGCTTGACCACTCATATTGACATGGGTCAGTTACTATCTTTGCCCGTACAGGATTGCGTTCTATATATCTGGTCACTGCCCAGAGGTATTCATCCTTGTCAACCAATCCTGAATGAAACCGGCATTCCCACAGCCTGCCTGTCCGTTTATATTTCTTATTAATATACTGGGTAAATCTTAAACTTATCTTTTGCATACATTTGGCGAGCGAATCTTTATGGCAAGGCACAGCTAGTATATGAACATGATTGCACATAAGGCAATATGCGCTGATCTTACAACCACACTCTTGGCTGTATTTTTTCAATAAATCCAGATAAACCCTCTTGTCCTGATTATCGAAAAATATGGATTGTTTATTATTGCCTCTTTGTATTATGTGGTGCGGATATTCAGGAATGACAGTTCTTGCTATTCGCGGCATGAATGAAACTATACCAGAAGATATAAAACCAGTCAATAAAAATGGGATGTGTCCCTATTTAAATTCGAATAGCTAACGAAACGGCGCAGCCTCCGCCT
>JBBTLH010000094.1:2407-2838 GCA_038068755.1 Candidatus Omnitrophota bacterium | reverse complement strand
AACAAACAGAAGTCACGCCAATTTTCTTCCGTTGCGTTTTAAGAGCACTAATCAAAGTAACTAAGCTCCTGACACCTGAGGCTCCAAGCGGATGACCCAGTGCAATGGCTCCACCAAAAATATTCGAACGCTTTGTGTCTAAACCGGCCTGTCTTATGGTTAACAATGCTTGCACAGCAAATGCTTCAGTTATCTCAAAAAGATCCACATCCGCAATCTTAAGCGAACTTACCTTAAGGCACTTATTAATTGCCAAAGCAGATGCTGTAAAGGTCAGCTCTGGACTAACAGCAGTGGAGGCGTATCCTAAAATACGCGCTATAGGGGTAATCCCAAATCTCTCAAGTGCTCTTCTTGAAGCAAGGATTAAAGCCGCTGCTCCATCTGATGGCGCCGGAGAATTTCCTGCGGTAACGGTACCTTTTGGTTTA
>JBBTLH010000094.1:0-2397 GCA_038068755.1 Candidatus Omnitrophota bacterium | reverse complement strand
CCATCGAGGTCTTTCTGGGTTTTTCGTCAATCTCAACGCTATGACCCCTAGCTATTTCAACAGATACTATCTCTCTTCTAAATAACCCCATCTCCTGCGCTAAACAAGCTTTCCTCTGGCTTTCTAAAGCATATTTATCCTGCTCCTCTCTGGTTATCTTAAACTTTTCTGCTGTATATTCGGCAATTACTCCCATATGCGTGCCGTTAAGACTGCACCAGAGGCCGTCATGGATTAAGCTATCTTGCAGATCTTCTCCGTCAGATATTCTATCTTTTTTATCCCGTGGAAAAATATACGGACATTGGGAAACATTTTCCGCGCCTCCCGCTATAATGATATCCGCATCCTCACATACTATTGCCTGGGCCCCTAAAATTACACTTTTTAAGCCCGCGCCACACACTTTATTTACGGTAAAAGCGGGAACCCCAAAAGGCAGCCCCGCATAAACCAGGGCCTGCCTGGCAGGATTCTGCCCTAAGCCCGCGCTTACGGCATTTCCCAATATTACTTCATCTATATAATCGCTCTTTATCCCACTATTTTTAAGTAAAGTTTTAAAGACAGCTGCAGCAAGCCTGACAGCGGAAACATTCTTGAAGCTCCTGCCCCGCCCGCATATTGGCGTTCTTAACCCTTCTACAATGAATACGTCTTTCATAGGCTCATTAAAATATACGCTATCTCTATTTTGAAAGAAGTTTTTCGACTTTGGAAATTAATTCCTCAGGCTTAAGCGGTTTTTCCGCATAATCATCGACCGGAAGCCAGACCTTATCGCCCGCCGCCTCAGAAAATCTAAAACCTGTTTTCTCTCCGATGGCCGTCACCATAAGCACCGGAATTCTTTTATATTTCTCGTCGCTTTTTAATTCCCTGGAAAGGTCAAACCCGTCGCTCATCTTCTCTAACATTACATCCATAATAATCAAATCCGGCATAACCTCTTTAATCTGAACCAGAGCACTTTGCTTATTCGCCGCGGTAAATACCTTATAGCTTTTCGCTTCCAGGACTACCTTTGTCGATTCCACCATATCCGCGTCGTCATCAATAATAAGAATTTTTTTGCAACTCATATCTGTTTCCTCCCCCTGTATTCGCGGGACAACTTGACATACTTCTTAGCCCAATAAATATTCTCCTTTTTCTCCTGCTCAGTCAGTTTTCTGACCACTTTCGCGGGGAAGCCCATAATCAGCCGGTAGCCCGGCGCTTTAAAATCCCTGGTAACTACGGAACCTGCCGCGACGATTGAGCCCTTTCCTATACGGGCGCCGTTAAGGATAATCGCGCCCATACCTATGAGGGCGCAATCCTCAATATAACAGGCGTGCAGTATCGCGCCGTGTCCCACGGTGGCATACTTTCCAATACATAAGCCCCTGTTGTCTTCAACATGCAGTATTGCGGAATCCTGAATATTCGTATAGGCTCCGATTTCAATCCTGTTTATGTCGGCCCTGGCCACGACGTTAAACCAGACACTCGCGTATTCGCCGACCCTGACCGCGCCAATTAACTGCGCAGAGGCAGCTATGAAACTTGTCTTGGATATACGGGGTACCTTGCGCAAAAACCTTCCGATCATAGGCCACCTTTAACCGCCTTGAATATTCTCTCGACGTTAACATACTTTTCGATCAGCATTTCTGTTTTTTGGATTTTTTCTTTATCCTCGGCGCGCAGTTTAAAAATCATGTTGCTGATCTTCCGGGCAGTGGAAAAAGAATCTCCTTCTACCACGATCAAAGGGATATTCGCCCTCTCGATAATATCAATTACCTTCCGCTCAGGTTTTTTGCCATAGGTGGCGATAATGCCCGCAATATGGTATTTCCCGGTAAACCCCAGGACCCAGCCGCTGAGTGCGGAAAAAATAATGTCTTCGCGGTTTCCGGGAGTGATCAAGAGCGTGCCATCGCTCACATAGTCTAAAATCTCATGCGCGACTACATCGCCTATAATAAAACGTTCAACGACATTTCTCAACCCCTTCTGGCCGCAGATAAGCTTACCGCCAAGGTCATCCAACAATTCCAAAACCGTAGGATGAGAAAGGACCTCTTCAAAGGGGATCACGCCCAATACCTCTATATTTTTCCTGCCCAACCCTAAGCGTATCAAACGGTTAATTTTATCAAACTTGTCTTTTCTTACCTTGTTTACGATAACCCCCAAGACCTCTATACCCTGGTTGTCAAATTTGGCGCGGTTGAGCATAATCTCGTCTATGGGTCTGCCTATCCCGCCGCAGCTTACAATTACAACCTTTGCGCCAAGTAAAGACGCGACATCCGCGTTAGACATGTCAAATACAGAACCAACGCCTGCGTGGCCCGTCCCTTCGATTAAAACGAAATTGTTCGTCCGTAACAGGTGCTTGTACGCGTT
>JBBTLH010000093.1:12322-13935 GCA_038068755.1 Candidatus Omnitrophota bacterium | reverse complement strand
GGCTAAAGAAAAGGTCATTTTGCTTGAAAACCTGAGATTCCATGCTGAAGAAGAGGAAAACGATGCCGATTTCGCAAAACAATTGGCTTCATTGGCTGATATTTACGTCAACGATGCCTTTGGCACAGCGCACAGGGCCCATGCATCTACTGAAGGCGTTGCCCACTATCTACCAGCGGTGGCCGGTTTCCTCATGGATAAAGAGATAGAATACCTGGGAAAAGCTATGGAAACCCCGGAAAAACCTTTTGCCGTAATTTTAGGTGGCGCAAAAGTCTCAGATAAAATAGACGTCATTGAGAACCTTCTGAAGAAAGCGGATTCACTCATAATCGGCGGCGGAATGGCTTATACCTTCCTAAAAGCGCAAGGAGCCGATATAGGCAATTCAAAACTTGAGAAGGATAAGATCGATCTGGCAAAAGAAACGCTTGAAAAAGCAAAAAATATGAAAGTCACGCTCGTTCTGCCTATTGACCACCTGATCGTAGACAATATTGATACGCCCACAAAAATAGAAACAACAAAAGGCCAAAACATCCCCGATGGTATGATAGCGGTTGACATAGGGCCAAAAACTATAGAACTTTTCAAAAACGCTTTAAAAAACGCAAAGACTATATGCTGGAACGGGCCGTTGGGCATCTTTGAAAACGATAAATACGCCAAAGGAACAAAAGAGATCGCTGTTTTTATTACTACCCTTAAAGCCAAGACTATTATCGGAGGCGGAGACACAGCAAGCGCCATTGCCAAATTCGGCTTAGAGAAAAAAATGACCCACATATCAACGGGCGGCGGGGCATCATTAGAATTCATGGAAGGCAAAGTTTTGCCGGGTATAGCTGCGCTGCAAGATAAAGAATAGAGGAATAAATGTTGATCCGAAAAAAAGTCATTGCCGGAAACTGGAAGATGAACAAAACGACCTCAGAGGCCATTGAATTGACTAACGGCCTTATGAGGGAACTTTATAAAATTGAAGACGTGGAGATCATCGTCTGCCCTCCGTTTACTGCCTTGGAAGAAGTCTCAGAAGTCGTCTACGAATCAAACATAAAGTTGGGCGCGCAAAATATGCACGAACAAGAAAACGGCGCATTTACGGGTGAAGTGTCGGCAGCCATGTTAAAAGAATTGGGATGCCAATTTGTCATTCTGGGCCACTCAGAAAGACGCCAATACTTTCATGAGACCAACGAGACCGTAAATAAAAAAACAATAGCGGCTCTTAAAGCCGGCCTGACACCTATCGTCTGCGTAGGCGAAAGATTAGAAGAGAGGGAAGCTGGGAAGGCCTTTCAAGTAATACAAGATCATGTAGACAATAGCCTGTCTGGTTTATCAGCCGAAGATATCAAAAAAGTGATCATCGCATACGAACCAGTCTGGGCCATAGGCACAGGTAAGACAGCGAGCCCCGCGCAAGCGCAGGAAGTACATCAATTTATCAGGGAATTGCTTAAGAAAAAATACGGCCTGGAGGTCGCAGAAGAGATCATTATCCTTTACGGCGGCAGCGTAAAACCAGGCAATACCAAAGAGCTCGTCACTCAAAAAGATATTGACGGCGCCCTTGTGGGAGGCGCCAGCCTTGAGATAAAAAGTTTTTC
>JBBTLH010000093.1:0-12222 GCA_038068755.1 Candidatus Omnitrophota bacterium | reverse complement strand
TAATTAAATGTTTACATTGATCATCATCGTCCACGTTCTCGCATGTTGTCTTTTGATCCTTATAGTCCTCGTCCAGCAAGGCAAGGGAGGCGGGCTTATAGACTCGTTCTCTTCAGCAGAGTCTATTTTCGGAACAAAGACTAATACTTTTTTGGTCAAGGCTACGTCTTTCTTGTCCGTGGTATTTTTCATCACTTGCTTAAGCCTTGCTTTCCTGTCTATCCAAAGGAATAAATCACTCATTGAGACATCTTATAAAACTCCGGCTTCAACCAATGCAACGACAGCTTCAGTTACGGCGGCACCTACAACTACGGCGGCACCTGCAACTACGCCGGCTCCTCCAACTCCAAGCGTGCCCGCAACGCCACAAAATACGACGGGACAATGATCCTGGATCAAGAAAGAGTCAAAAAAAGCGTTGATTTTATCTTAAACAGGCTTCTTATCGTATTTTTCTTCGCGATACTTATAATATACGCCTCAAGAGAGATCGCAGACCTTGACCTTTGGCTCCACCTCAAAACAGGCGAATGGATAGTCGCGCACAGGGCCGTGCCTCTCAACGACATCTTTTCGTTTACCATAGGAGGCAGGCCATGGATCAACCACGAGTGGCTTTTCCAAACAATAGCATATTCATTTTATCATTTTGGCCAGGGCGACGGCCTTATATTCATGCAGAATATGATCCTCATCGCCACTTTCCTGGTCCTATTCCAGACAGGTATCAAGAATGAAAACCACATCTACGTCTTCGTAGTACTTTACCTGACCCTTCTGACGCTGGCATATCGCTTCACCATCCGGCCGGATATCTTCAGCCTGTTTTTTTTAGCGCTTTACCTGTCAGTCTTAAAAAAATTCGCAGAAAAAGCCTCTCGCTCTATCTGGGTCTTGCCGGTTTTACAAATCCTGTGGGTTAACATACATGGGTTCTCTTTCACGGGCCCGCTGCTTGTCCTGATATTGCTCGTATCTGAGACGCTTAAAGGCTTAGTCAAACTTCCTTATTCGTGGAACAAAACCAACCGCCTTGATCATAAGCAGATGACTAGCCTTTTGCTTGTGTTCGTTTTAATGATCCTGGCATCTTTTATCAATCCGTGGGGGCTAAAGGGGGCTGCTTATCCGCTCTCCGTGCTCGGCCAGGTATCCGGCGAAGGCAAAATCTTCTTCCAGTATATACAGGAGCTTGTCAAACCCATTACTTTCAAAAACGCGCTTGACGTCAACTATTTCACCTTTTATAAAGCCTTTATTTTGATCTCGCTCTTCACGTTCAGGATCAACCAAAAAAACATAAATCTCTCCGACTTTCTTCTATGGTTATGTTTCTTGGCCTTTTCTTTCATCGCTGTCCGTAACGTCGCCTATTTCGGGATCGTGGCTGCCTATGTCACATTTACTAATTTGGAGCTCGCGATAAAGAATAAAAAAGAGTTCCCGCTGAAATTCCTCTCAGGGCGTTTCAAAAATATAGCCGCATATGTACTCGTTGCTTTTCTATTCTTTTATCCTGCCAAAGGGGCCAGGCAATATATTGAGGGCGCGGCCTATAATTTCAACACCTATGAACTTAAGTCAATGCTTTGGGGTATATCAGAACAGCGCTATCCGCAGAAAGCGGTTAGATTCCTCTTAGACAATGACTTTCCCGAACGGATGTTCAACGACTTTAATTCAGGCGCTTATCTGATAGGCCAGGCCTACCCAAAAAGGCGCGTTTTCATAGACGGCAGAACAGAACTCTACGGCCCTGATTTTTTTAAGGCCTACGTAGCCGCGGGCGAAGGCAAAAAAAGCGCGCTTGAAACGATCCTGACAAAATACCGCGTCCAGGGGTTCTTTTTGACCAACTCAGCGGACCGACTGCACTTAGGCCTATTGAAATACCTCTATCAGGATCCCGGCTGGAAAGCCGTTTATTTTGACGAAAACGCGATAATATTCCTAAAAGATAGCGCGCAGAACAAATACATTATCGGGAAATTTGGAATTGACCTGAAAAAATGGGCCCCTCCGAAACCGAACTTTTTGAAACTGGGCATAGCCTATAGATATCCGTATCCTAATATCAACAGGGCAAGACTATTGCGCCTGCTGGGATGTTATGAGTCAGCTGCTAAAGAAGCAAAGATAGCGCTTGAGATCATGCCCAACTGCGCTGAAGCTCTTAAATATATGGCTGACCATTATTTTTATCAAAAGAACTACACGGGGGCTTTTAAATACGCCAGAAATTGTCTTATTTACGCGCCCGGAGATACTGAAATGCGAAGCCGCCTGGCTATGATATACCACCAACTCAAAGAAGATCAAAAAGCCCTTAAAGTAGTTGACGCTATCATAAAAAAACAAAAAAAATCTCCTGAAGGGTTTTATGTCAAGGCCTGGATCCTCAAGGCATCAGACCCCAAACAAGCCAAAGAACTTCTGAACAGCGCCATAAAACTATCAGATAAAGAACCCAGATATCATGACCTCTTGGGAGACCTCTGGGCAAAAGAAGGCAATACCCTCAAGGCTAAAGAAGAATGGAAGGCAGCGCTTGAATACGATAGCGCAAACAAGCTCCTCATGAAAAAACTCAACGCGGTGCCATAGATCCCCGCAAAACCCGCGGAGATTTCGCTGGAATAGTACATTATGGTGCTCAATATTTCTCTTGTTTTTAGCGCTACTTTTCGTATAATATAAGCCTATGTTGTTCAGTATATTAAAACCCTACATAGTAACATTTATACCCATTTTTCTTGCGGTGGATATAATCGGCACGGTGCCGCTCTATCTGGGCCTGACAGAGAGCCTGAACCAAAAACAAAAGAATAAGGTGCTCACAGACTCCGTTATCATCGCAACCGTACTAGCTGTTCTATTCGTGTTCTTAGGCAAGCTCATCTTTCAGGGGCTAGGCATCACCATAGACGATTTTAAGGTTGCAGGCGGCGTTCTGCTCTTCATTTTATCGGTCTATTTGCTCATGCCCGGAAAATCAAGGGAATTCGTATCAGAGTCACTGTATGAGGACATCGGGATATTCCCTCTGGCTACTCCTTTGATAACAGGGCCCGCTGTTTTAGTGACGGCAATGATGCTCTTGAATTCCTTTGGCCTGCTTGTGACACTGACATCCCTTATTCTGAATATGGCCGTAGCGTGGCTGGTCTTAAAATACTCCGGCCTTCTCATCAAGATCATCGGCAATTCAGGGGTCAAGGCTTTGTCAAAAATAAGCTATATTTTCCTTGCGGCTATCGGCGTAATGATCTTGCGCGAGGGCATCGCCGGTATAATCTTTACTTTTTAACACCATGGGACATAAGGTCGTCACATTCATCTTGGCAGGAGGGAAAGGCGAAAGACTCCACCCTTTGACAAAAGACAGGGCCAAACCCGCGGTACCCTTTGGCGGCATCTACAGGATCATAGACATAACACTCTCCAATTGCATCAATTCAGGTTTAAGAAAGATCCACACGCTCATCCAATACAAATCCATCTCGCTCCAGCGGCATATCCGCCTTGGATGGAATTTGTTCAATTCCGAACTGGGAGAATATATTGACGTCATTCCCGCTCAACAGCGCGTAGGCTCCAACTGGTACCAGGGGACAGCGGACGCCATTTTTCAGAATATTTACACCATAGAACAGGAAAAACCCGATGAGGTGCTTATCCTGGCAGGCGACCATATCTATAAAATGAACTACTACGCTATGATAGATTTCCACCGGCACAATAATGCGGACATGACGGTCGCGGTCGTTGAGCTGGAAGAAGACCTTTCCGGGGGGCTGGGTGTTATCCAGACTGACGAAACAAACAAAGTCTTGGGCTTTCAGGAGAAACCTCATGAACCAAAGACCATACCCGGCAAGCCGAAGATGATCTACGGTTCTATGGGTATATACCTCTTCAATCGCGTTGTCTTGGAAGAAGAATTGATAGAAGATTCAAGAATTAACACATCGCACGATTTTGGAAAAGATATTATCCCGCAGATGCTCAAAAAGAAAAAGAGGGTATGCGCCTATAATTTTAAAGACGAGAATAAAAAAGAGGCCCTCTATTGGAGGGATATCGGGACCCTTGACGCTTATTATGATGCTAATATGGACTTAATCCAGGTAACGCCTGTATTCAATCTATATGACAAAGAGTGGCCCATCCGCACATACCAGGAACAATTTCCGCCGGCCAAGACCGTATTCTCGGGAGACGAAAACCCCGAACGCATCGGCCTTGTGCTTGATTCGCTTATATGCGGAGGCTGTATCGTCAGCGGAGGAAGAATACAGCGTTCCATTCTTTCGCCTAACGTGCGGGTCAACAGTTACGCCGAGATATATGATTCCATTCTCATGGAAGGTGTCCAGGTAGGCCGATATGCCAAGATAAGAAAGGCCATAATTGACAAAGACATCAATATCCCCCCGGGAACTGTCATAGGCTATAACATAAAAGACGACAAAAAGAGATTCACCATTTCGGAGAACGGCGTAGTTGTCGTTGCCAAGGGCACGGAGATCAAGTGATCAGGAAAGCGCTGGTTAAAGACGCAAAAAAGATACAAGTGCTTGTCAATTTTTTTGCTTCGCAAGACCTCATGATGCCGCGTTCCTTAAATGAGATATATGAGAACATAAGGGACTTTTGGGTAAGCATAGACGATAATAAAAAAATAACAGGCTGTGTTGCGCTCCACATAGTAGGATGGGAAAACTTAGCCGAGATAAAATCGCTCGCCGTTGAAAGAAAAAATCAGCGTAAAGGGCTTGGCGCAGAGCTTGTCAGCGCCTGCCTTAAAGAAGCAAAAGGCCTAAAAATAGGCCGCGTCTTCGCTTTGTCATATCATCCTAAATTTTTTAAAAAATCCGGATTCAAGATAGCAGCTAAATCCAGGCTGCCGCATAAAATATGGGCAGAATGCTGTAACTGCCCCAAGTTCCCGAATTGCAGGGAGATCGCGTTGATAAGGAGGATATAACAATATGATGGATTATCAATTAAACGAACAACAGATCATGATACGGGACCTCTGCCGCAAGATCGCGCAGGAAAAAATAGCGCCCATAGCCGCTGAATACGATAAAACAGAGGAATTCCCATGGCCTATAGTCAAGGCGCTTGCCCAGGCAGACATCTTCGGTGTTTCTATACCGGTAGAATACGGAGGATTGGGGGGCGGAGTTTTAGAGACATGCATCGCCACAGAAGAACTATCAAAGGCCTGCGGCGGTATAACGCTCTGCTTTGCCGCGTCATACCTTGGCCTTGACCCTATCATTTTATTCGGCAACGAAGAACAAAAAAAGAAGTATCTGCCGGACTTGGCCGCCGGAAAAAAATTGGCGGCGTTCGCCATAACAGAGCCTGCCGCCGGGTCTGACGCAAGCGGTATCCAGACAACGGCAAAAAAGAAGGGTGACCATTACGTCTTGAATGGCACAAAACACTTCATCACTAACGGCGGCGAAGCGGATATCTACGTAGTCATCGCCATGTCTGACAAAACTAAAGGAGCGCGAGGTGCCACCGCTTTCATCCTGGAAAAAAGCATGAAGGGTTTTACTTTCGGAAAAAAAGAAGACAAGCTTGGCATACGCGCTTCTTCAACGCGCGAGCTGATCTTCACGGACTGCGAAGTCCCTAAAGAAAATATCTTGGGAAAAGAAGGCATGGGATTTATCATCACCATGAAGACTTTTGACGTATCCCGTCCGGGAGTCGCGTCTCAGGCGCTCGGCATAGCCGCAGGCGCCCTTGAAGCGGCTACGAAATATGCGCGCGAAAGGATCCAGTTTGGCAAACCCATATCAAGTTTTCAGGGCATTCAGTGGATGCTGGCGGATATGGCGACCGAAGTAGAAGCGGCCCGGGCCCTCATTTACGCAACTGCCCGCATGATAGACGCCGGAGTAAAAAGCGTTTCCAAAGAATCAGCCATGGCAAAACTTTTTGCTTCAGACGTCGCCATGAAGGTCACGACCGACGCGGTCCAGATATTCGGCGGTTATGGTTACATGAAAGAGTATCCTGCTGAAAAGCGCATGCGCGACGCAAAGATAACGCAGATATACGAAGGCACAAACCAGATCCAGCGCAATATCATAGCGCTTCAACTCATCAAGGAGATGGCGAAGTGATGTACAGCAACCTACGCTCCCCTACCTTCGGTATGGCAAGCTATAGGCTGGGGCTTATTTAATGAACGATATCCTTGTTTGCATAAAACAGGTCCCTGACACAGCGGACGTCAAAATAAACCCTGAAACGAATACCCTAATCAGGGAAGGGGTCAAGTCTATCATCAATCCGTTTGATATGTACGCCATTGAAGAGGCGATACGCCTCAAAGAAAAATTCGGCGTAAAAGCAGTAGCATTGACTATGGGCCCGCCTCAGGCAGAGGCTGCTTTAAGAGAAGCCATTTCAATGGGCATAGATGAGGCGTATCTTATCTCAGACCGCGCCTTTGCCGGCTCTGATACTTTAGCGACAAGCTATACGATTGCCAAAGCGATAAAAAAAATCGGAGAATTTTCCGTCATTCTTTGCGGTAAACAGGCCTCTGACGGTGACACGGCGCAAGTAGGGCCCGGTATATCAACTCACTTAGACATCCCCCAGGTCACATACGTAAAAAAAATAGAAGAAATAAAAGATAACACGGCGCGGGTGGAACGCATGACAGAGGAGGGCTTTGAAATTCTTGAAGCTCCGCTGCCGTGCCTCTTCACCGTGGTAAAAGAAATCAACGAACCGCGCCTGCCGTCTTTAAAAGGCATCATGCGCTCAAAAAGCGCAAAAATCCAACTTTTAGGAGCTGCTCAATTAGATATTGAAGAAGACAGGCTTGGATTAAAAGGTTCTCCTACTTTGGTTTCAAAAATCTTTTCACCTGAGCGCCGAAAAGGCGGAGAGATCTTTACTTGCGCGGCAGAAGAAGCTGTTGAAAAATTAGTCAATAATTTAAAAAACGAAATCCATTGTTAAATGACGCAAAAAGTTCCGTGGGCAAAGAAGCTGCCATTGGTTTTGCGTAACCTAATAGATACGATGCCTAATAACATAAATATCATCAAAGATAAATGCGTAGGTTGCACACTCTGCATAAAGGTATGCCCCTTTGGCGCTCTTTCCATGCATGAGAAAAAAGCTATTCTTAACTTAGACCTTTGCACTCTATGCGGCGCATGCCTGGAAGCCTGCAAATTCAATGCCATTACGCTAAAAAGAGAAAAGACCGGCGTGGCCGACACCGAAGCCAGGGGCGTCTGGGTATTCTGCGAACAAAAACGCGGCATCATCCAATCAGTCAGCTATGAACTTTTAGGAAAGGGGCGCGAACTCGCCAACAAACTTAAGAGCCCGCTATGCGCAATACTCTTAGGCCACGAAATAGAGAACAAAGCGCAGGAACTCATCCATCGCCAGGCCGATATTGTCTACGTAGTGGATCATCACAACTTAAAGAATTTCTTAGACGACCCTTACACTAACATCCTGGTGCGCCTCATCAGAAAATATAAACCTGAGATCGTGCTTTGCGGAGCGACATCTATCGGGCGTTCCCTGATATCAAGGGTCGCCGTCAAAATACATACCGGCCTCACTGCAGACTGCACCGGCCTGGATATTGACGAGCACAAAAAAAATCTTCTACAGACACGCCCAGCTTTCGGCGGTAATATCATGGCGATCATAATCACGCCCGACCACAGGCCCCAAATGGCTACCGTGCGCCATAAGGTCTTCAAAGAAGCTACCATCAAACCCGATCATAAAGGAAAGATCATAAAAGAAAGCTTTGATGAAAATGTCTATGTGTCCAGGACAAAAGTCTTAGACGTCATTGAAGAGGTCACCTCCACCGTCAACATCGCTGAGGCGGATATCATCGTATCAGGCGGCCGCGGCATGAAAGGCCCTGAGAATTTTAAGCTATTAGAAGATCTGGCGAATGTCCTGAACGCGGCTGTAGGTTCATCGCGCGCCGCCGTAGACAGCGGATGGATGCCTTATTCACACCAGGTCGGCCAGACCGGAAAGACCGTCTGTCCTAAAATTTACATCGCCTGCGGCATTTCAGGCCAAATACAGCATTTGGTAGGCATGCAATCATCAGATACCATTATCGCTATAAACAACGACCCGCACGCGCCTATTTTTACGGTAGCGACTTATGGCATTGTCGGAGACCTTTTTGAGGTAGTCCCGCTTCTTACAAAAAAATTTAAAGAAGCGCTTAACAGATAAGTCATCCCACTTCGCAAAATGTGTTAAAATTTTCTACGGTAATTTTAACACGCTTCGCGGGATTTCGCTAAATGCGCCTTAGGCGCACATACTGGTGCTCAATGTACTTTAAAAAACTAGAAATAATAGGATTTAAGTCCTTCGCGGAAAAAACAACGCTTCACTTTGAGCCGGGCATAACAGCCATAGTCGGTCCGAACGGATGCGGAAAATGCGTTATTGGTTCGACACATATAACGCTCGCCGATGGGACAGAAACCCCAATAAGAGAACTCGTTGAATCGGCATTAATTCGAAATACCGATATAGAAACACTTGATGACGGTTTTGTGTCATACGATAACTCTAAAGATGTCCTTATACTTTCCTTGAATCCTGCTACGCTTAAACTTGAACCTAAGCAGGTATATGCTTTTATTAAACGGCGGTCTCCCAAATATCTGCTTAAAATAAAAACAAGGTCAGGGCGGGAGATCACATCTACCCACTACCACCCTTTATTCAGTATACGGAATTCCAGCATTTATGCCTTAAATGCCGAAGAACTTAAACCCGGCATCAGGATCGCCGTTCCTCGTCTTCTGCCCAGAGAAAATAACGCGTCACGCTTGCCTATTCTTGATATTCTGAAAAAATTTACCGCAGACGATTCAATGTTTATCCCTTATTCACATTTGTTGTCAAAATTCATACGGACAAAATCCTTAGTGTTTTCTGGTATTACGCAGATGTCTGATGCTCTGGAAATTCCATATTTACCGCTCAAATCGCTTATTAGCGGACAGGCCGTTAGCATACCCTATTTCATAAGTCTTATGGAAAAGTTAGGGTTTAATGAGCTACCTGAGTTTATCGTAAAGATCAAATCACGCGGCAGCGGAGAAATCCGCATTCCTCAATATTTTGATCAAGCGCTGTCGCGTTTCCTGGGATACATCATCTCCGAAGGCAGAGTGACTTCAGCAAATCAAGTATGGTTCGTTAATGAAGATGAGGCTGTCATAAAAGATTTTATATCAGTATCGCGTGAGGTATTCGATGTGGAAGCACGGGCCTTTTCCTACAAAACATCAGCGCAAGACGTACTGATCTTTTCCCACGCACTATGTCAGTTCCTTGAAAAAGCCTTTGGTTGCACAGTAGACAGTATATCCGCTCATAAATGTGTTCCACCGCAGGTTTTCTCTGCTTCACCGGAAATAATCTCATCATTTTTATCGGCGCTTTTTGAAGGAGATGGTTATCTTTCTTGCGATAGGCCGGGAAGCGGCACATACTTTGAATATAGTTCAGCTTCCCATGAATTAGCAATAGGGGTCAGAGGCCTCCTTTTACGCCTGGGAATTCTCTCTGTAATCCGTGCACAGAAAAAATTCGCTTCAAACACCGATAGTAAAATAAAACGAACATATTACTCGGTTTTTGTCTATGGTGATGAGCATGTCAAAAAACTTGCGGCCCTATTGAAGTTTGTCGGTAAAAAATCTCACAAGCTTTCCCGGATTAAAATGGCCGTAATGAAATCCAATCCTAATCTCGATGTAATTCCAGAGGTCAATGAAGCATTTAAATCACTGGTAAAGCTGGCGGGCTTAAATGTTAAAAAAACTAAAAAGATATCGTCAAAACTCGTAAGTTATTATGAAAACAGGTGTTATCCCAGCCGCCAAGGCATGAGAGAAGCGCTAACCGTTGTGGCTGAGCACGGAGACTTAGGCGGCTTGGCAAATGCTATATTTGGACATCTAAAAAAAGTAGCTGAGTCAGATATCTATTGGGATGAGGTTGTCTCGGTAGAAAAGACAAATTCCGAAGAGTGGGTATACGATCTGGCAGTAAAGGATAACCATAATTTTATCGCGGGAGACATAATAATTCATAACAGCAATGTTTTTGACTCCATACGCTGGTGCCTGGGCGAACAATCCATCAAATCTCTGCGCGGTTCCCAGTCAATAGATGTCATCTTCAACGGCACGGAGACCGTCCCCGCGCAGAATATGGCCGAAGTCTCTTTAAGCATTTCCAACGAAGCCAAAATCCTGCCCATTGACTACGACGAAGTCACTATAACCCGCAGGCTCTTTAGATCCGGCGAAAGTGAATACCTTATCAACAACAACCAAGTGCGCCTAAGAGACATAAACGAACTGCTGATGGGCACGGGCATCGGAGCTGAATCCTATTCACTGGTAGAACAGGGCAAGATAGACCTTGTCATAAGCTCCAAACCTGAGGACAGGCGGCTCGTATTTGATGAGGCTACCGGTGTAAGCAAATATAAAGCCAGGAAAAAAGAGGCTTCCAAAAAGATGGAAGAGACCGATGCCAATTTACTTCGCGTCAACGACATCATCACCGAAGTAAAAAGGCAGATAGGCTCTATTGAACGCCAGGCCAGCAAGGCCCGGCGCTATAAAGAGGTATTTGATAAACTGAAAGAGTCAGAGCTAAAATATTCTACCCTGGAACTCAAGGCCTTAAAATCAGAGCTGGCCATACTTCACGAGCTCTCTAAAAAATCTTATGATGATGAGCAAGCACTTAACAACCAGCTTCAGGACCTGGACCGCAAGCTCATAAATAAACAGAAAGAAGTGCAAGAATTAGACTCAAAGATCCTTGAGTTAAAAGATGAGATCTCTGGCTTAGAAAATGCCAATATCCGTGATAACCAGCACATATCCCTGAATCAGGACAGGATCGTTGACTTAAACAAGCACACCGAAATGCTGACCCAGAGTAAAGAACAGCTTAAGTTAAGGATAGCCGCGCACGAAAAAAGCATTTCAGAGATATCAGAACAGCTCTTTTCGCTGCACGACGTATATATAAAGAAAGAACACGATCTAAAGGACAGGGAGGTTTCGCTTTCTAAACTGATGCAAGAGGTAGACTCAGCCCTAAACCAGAACAAGTCGTTAAAAACCCGGGACTTTGAACTCAACATCAAAGAGACCCAGGTAAATAATGAGCTTAACGAAAACTCATCAAGCATGCACACTCTTTTATCGCGCCAAAGAAGGATTGAAACAGAAAAACTTAAAACAGGCGAAGAAAATTCAGAGCTGTTAAAGAATATTGACGGAGTCAACGGCGACATTGCGCACGAAAAAAGCATAATCTCATCCATAACGCAAGAATTAAACACCGCGAACGCGCAGAAGACCGATCTTGAGAACAGCCTAAAGACATTAGAGGAACAATTAAGAAAACTAGAAAACGAAAAGTTGAGCCTTCAGTCACAGTGTGAGTTCTTAAAAGAACTCAAAGTAAAGTATGACGGTATGCCCGAGGCCAAAAACGGGACAATAGAGATAGCCGAAATCCCCGGAGAAAAGATCAGCGGTATCATCGCCCACGCGCTCGATATCTCTTATAACGAAAACTCCAAGTCCTACCGCATCACCTGCGAATTGAAATTCATAAACTTTGACATAGAGAGCATAGAAACCAAAATAGGCAGGATCTCGCAAGAGATAGAGAACTTCGTGGCTCAGATGTCAGAAAAAGAAAAAGAATTGATGAATAGTTTGGGCCAGATACAAAATATTGAAGAAAGGCTCCAGCAGGAAAAATTCAATTTGACTAACAAAGAAGCGGCCGCGACAAATCTCTCCGATAACGCGAAAAAGATCCAAGACGAGTTAAGCGTCCTGGATGCAGAGCTGACTGAGGTGACAGAGCATTTGGGCAGCGCAAGACAGAAAGACGAAAAGCTTAAAAACGCATTAAGTTCCGTAAAATCCGAGATCGCCTCTATTGAAGAACAGATAAACCATAACATAACCAAGATAAACGGGAATGGCTCTTTGCGCGAGAAGGTGCTCGTTGAAATAGCGCAGCTGCAGACAGAACTTGCCAATCAGAAACTAAAAGAAGAAGACCTGCAGTCTAACCTGGATTTCTTTAAAAATGCCTTGTCCCAAGACGCGTCTGCCCTAAATGCAAACGACAACG
>JBBTLH010000092.1:0-10515 GCA_038068755.1 Candidatus Omnitrophota bacterium | reverse complement strand
CGCAGCTCGGCGGCTGAAGAACTCGGCCCGATGCCGCTACATCGGGCCTCAGGTATCCTTGAGGTATTTCCTCAAGGATGCCCCCAATGATCTTTGTCGCGGTGGGACACTTCAGCCGTTCCGAGATTGCCCTGCTTCGCATGGCCTCGGAATACCCTCGCTGCTCAAGCATGCTTCGCCTAAAATCGAATGTCGCTGCGAAAAATAACAGAAACGACAAACTTAAGCCCGGAGGGTTGTCTGTTAGGGCGCCATGCAAGTCTCCTGTCCAAGCAGACAATTAGAAGTTTTTTAGCAGAAGTCTGCAAGGAATTGAATTTTGGCTGTAGCGACAATCTTCTATGGAGCGTAACAGCCAAAATGCAAACCGCAGCAGACGGCAAAAAACTTCGTCTGCGGGATAGGGGACTTGCATGGCGCAAGACAACCCCAGATCATAAAGTTTTTTAACTTTTTGCGTTCACAATTTTTTAACTTTTTGCTTGACAAATCGGCAGATTGCCTTAATAATATTGATTGAGTTACTTAACGTAATTACTTTAAGTGCGATAGTTATGGTTGTTCCCACGACATGATGAACGACAACAATAAAAACCTGGTTTCCGCTAAAGAGATATCCGATAAGTTCGGCGTCAGTTACCCGACCCTGAATCACTATACGAATTTAGGGTTTTTTAATGTCGTCGTCAAACGCGGGAACAAGAGGTTTTACGAGCTTTCTGAAGTCAGGGCTAAGTTAGGGGTTATTGCCAAACTCAAAGACGACGGTTATCCCTTAAGGCTTATAAAGAAAAAACTGGATAGTTAGGTATTTAGGTATAACAAATGACAAATACGAACAAAAAACTTATTTCGGCAAAAGGTATTGCTGCGCAGGCGCATGTTTCTTACGCGGCTATCAACCATTACACGGATATGGGGCTTTTGGATGTTGTAGCCAGGCAGAACCGCGTGAGGATGTATGATTCAGCGGTCGCTTTAGAGCGGC
Source organism: Candidatus Omnitrophota bacterium (assembly GCA_038068755.1). GTDB lineage: Bacteria > Omnitrophota > Gorgyraeia > Velamenicoccales > Velamenicoccaceae > Phelpsiimicrobium. Next base: position 9,527 of record JBBTLH010000092.1, on the reverse strand, counting down.
TTATGCTGATCTCAAAGTTGATAAACGAAGGATATACTTTAAGGGTCATCGCTAAGATCCTAAAAGAAAAGGCGCAAAAGACGACATGAAAAAAGAAATAAGGGCAAAATTCTACCAATGGTGTTTAGGCCTCTTTTTGGTTTTTTGTATATGCAATTCTGCGGCATTTGCCGAAGAGGAAGTCATAAAGATCCAGGACGAGCAACCTGCCGGAGAGTTCTTTGGTGTTCCTGTTCCTATGGATAATTACCGCTTCGTCAAGGCAGCGATGATGATATTCGGGGCCAGGTGGGGTGCTGAGCCTACTACCCCCCAGGAGGTGGAAAACCGTGTTTGGGAAAATCTATTACTTTCTTATGAAGCGCACCGCAGGAACATCACTGTGGCCCAGGAAGAGCTTGACGATGAGATAACAAAATTACTGAAAGCCGAGAAAGTGGCCTTTGACTGGAAAAAGGATAAAGTATCTTATGAAAAGTGGGTCAAAGACAGGGTCAGGGAACCCAGGGAACTCTTTGAAAATCAGCTAAAGCACCTTATCCAATTGCAGGTCTTAAGGGAGTCCGTGAGAAAGAGTTTTCAGCCTCAAGTCACGCAGGAAGAGGCTATGCAGGAATATATGAATGAATACAACACGCTGTCAGTTGAATTCGTCCAATTTGAAGACGTAAAAGCCGCGCAGGCTTATTACGCGAAGATGAAGGACCCCAAGCTTTGGGAGAAGGAAGCTAAAAAGAACCCTAAGTTCGCAGTGCGTCCGGGTTTTGTGTCTCTTGAGTTTTTGATAGAGGTCTGGAAAATACCTAAAGAAGACGCTTATGCCATGTTGAACCTAACAGAAGGCTCAGTATATAAGCCCACGTCTATTTATCGTGGTTATGGTGTTTTTCACACGCTGGAGAAGAGGGTAGCCCAAAAAGAAAAGTTTCCGGAAGTGAAGAAGTCTTATGAGGAGCAAATAAAGGTAAAGAAACAATATGAGGCGCTCAACGATTGGATAAGACAACTCAAAAAAGATGCGGATATAAAAGTGTTTGTAAAAACAGCGGAGCCTAAATGAGTTATTATAAGGTGCTGGGTTTTTTAAGAGAGCCGTTTTCCACTAGCCCTGACCCTGAATTCTTTTATGAATCCAGGGAGCACGAAACAGCCCTGACTAATCTCATGATAGAACTGCGCCTGAAAAGGGGCTTAAGCGTCGTCCTGGGAGACGTAGGCACGGGCAAGACAACGCTTTCGCGCAAGCTCATTCAGTTGTTGCGGTCAAAAGAAGATTTTATCTTTAATATCATCCTTGACCCTGCATTTGAGTCCGAAGAGCTTTTCTTGACGAAGATAGCGCGCAATTTTGACCTCACACTTCCCGGCTTAAACCCTACGATCTTAGATGTCCAGGAGGCATTGGAGAGATTTCTTTTTCGCAAGGGCATTGAGGAAAACAAGACGGTCGTTTTGATAGTAGATGAAGCCCAGAAGTTAAATGAAGTGACTCTTGAAGCGCTGCGTGTCCTTTTGAATTATGAAACCAATGAGTTCAAGCTCCTGCAGTTGATCCTCTTGGGCCAGCTGGAGCTATATGCTAAGATAGCCAACATGCAGAATTTCTTAGACAGGATAAGTTTTAAATATACCTTGAATCCTTTAAGCGAGGGTGAGACGCGCTCGCTCATAGAATTCAGGATCAGGCAGGCCGGGTATTCGTCAAAGATGTTCTTGTTTTTAGACGGCGCGATAAGGGAGATACATCATTATACCAAAGGATATCCGCGCCAGATCGCCATGATATGTCATAAAGCGCTCAAGGCGCTTGTCTTGAAAAGAAAGAGCGTTGTGGACGAGGCGCTGCTCAGGGAAGTCATAGAAGAAGAGGATAGAAAAGGATGGTCCAGGATAACGCCAACCTTACTCCAGAGAAGCAGCTTCTAAAGCTGATAGAAGAGCCTCATTCGCGTTTTTCAAAGAATGCGGTGATGAGAGGCAAGGGCGCGACTTTTTTTTCTTTCGGAGGGTTAAGGGGTAGATTTAATTTTTTAAAAGAGACGCTCGCCTCTTTTTTAAGATCGTGGAGCGGGCCAATAGATACCAAGAAGATAAACGCTATCCTTACCTTTATATCTATAGTGGTGGGCGCGTATTTTATCGGCACTTCTGTTTTTCTGGCTTTAAAACTATCTGTCTTGCCTGTCTTTTCTTTTAAAACTGAGAGTACTGCCAAGTCAGGAGCCTTAAAGCAGGTTTCTCAATTGAAAGCCCTTACATTTTATATGGAAAAAGTCCGGACCAGGGATATCTTTAAACTTGGGGCAAAGGAACCGGCGCAGGCTACTCCTCAACAGCCGGGGACAACAACTGCCAAACAGGCAGAAGTCTTGAGCAAATATAAATTAGTAGGTATTTCCTGGTCGGATAATCCCGATGCTATGATTGAGGATTCAGCGGTGAATAAGACATATTTTTTAAAGAGGGGCCAGTCCCTTGACGGAGTGAAGGTCCAGGCTATTTTTAAAGATAAAGTGGTCTTAAGTTATCAAGGGGTTGAAGCCGAACTAAGATGATAAAACAAAAGCATTGCTTAGCCGTGGTGAGCTTTATCTTTTTGTTGAGTTTAACATCTATCGTCGCGGCAGAAGTGCGCTCCGAAGGAGCGCAAGTCGCAGGAGACGAGGCCGCTAAAGAGCAGGGCACTAAAGAAGAAGATAAGATACCGGGCGGCATGCAGGGGTTTGTATCTCTTGACTTAAGGAGCATAGACGTAATAGATGCATTAAAATTTTTATCCAAGAGGGCCAATTTGAATATAGTAACGACAAAAAATGTTGCAGGCAGGGTGACTCTTATGGTTGAGAACGTTCTGGTCAAGGATGTATTTGATATCATGCTGAGAGCCAATAAACTCGCCTATGACCAGAGGGGGCAGATCTATAATGTGATGACAGAAGAGGAGTATCGGGCTCTTTACGGCAGGCCTTTTTCTGATACGCGCGAAGTGGTGACGTTCCGCCTAAAATACGCTATACCTGACCAGGCCTTTAGCCTTTTTGATACGCTCAAAAGCGAGATCGGAAGGGTCCTGGTGGACCCGGAATCAGGCCACGCGCTGATCATTGATATTCCCGAACGCGTTAGAGAGATGTCAAAAGCCCTTGAGGCGTTTGAGCAAAAAAATGAGGTCAGGATATTTCAGCTTCAATATGCCAAGGCTAAAGATGTGGAAGAGCAGTTAAAGGGTCAACTGGAGGCAAAGAAATTAGGTTCTATAAAAGCCGATGAAAGGGCCAACCAGGTCATTGTCCAGACCTTATCTGAGCGCATGAAAGAAATAGAACGTCTAATCCGTCAATTAGACACCAAGACCAAAGAGGTAGTGATAGACGTGATCATTATAAAGTTGAAACTTTCGGACGAAAATACAAAAGGCACGGAGTGGGAAGGGCTCTTTAATACGCTTAAATTAAAAAATGCTTTGTTTTATATGGGATCTACGCCTTTTGCCACGATCAATCCCGTTACAACAGCAGGGACTTTTACTTCCAGGGGGGAAACGCTTAAAAATCTGACATCGGATGGTTTAAGCGGGACCGGTTCTTATCCGTTCAGCGGCACTACGTCAAGCCTTGCTTCCAGTACGCCGGCTGTAGGAACAGAAAAGTTGAACATCGGCCTTGTGGGCAAGCAGGATTTCAATACAGTCTTAAAGTATCTACAAACCTTAGGATCCAGCAAGATATTGGCTAATCCTAAGCTGGTGGTGACCAATAATCAGGAGTCCCGTATTCATGTCGGAGAAAAGCAGGCTTACGTGACCACTACAACTACCACCGGCCAGGTGACAAGTACCGTGGCTGAGCAAGTCACCTTTGTTGATATCGGGACCCAGTTGTCTATTACGCCGGCCATCAACGAGGACGGCTATGTCACAATGAAGGTCAAAGCGGAGATATCAAGCGTTTCTTCCATACTGATCACGCCTACGCAGAACAAGATACCCATCATTGATACTTCCCTGGCTGAGACTACGGTCATGGTCAAAGAGGGCACGACCATTATCATCGGCGGCCTGCGCAAAGATGAGCGCACGGAAAGCGCGAAAAAGACGCCCTTCTTAAGCAAGATACCTTTGATTGGCGAGCTATTTAAGTCAGGGACGAATACTATTGCCAAGACCGAACTTATCATCATGTTGACGCCTAAGATCATCACCGGAGACGTTCTTGTGACAGAGGCCGGCCAGAAAGTGGAAGAGAGCGGGGTCAAGGGAAGACAGGAGTATAACGCGGTAAAGCCGGCTGTGCCTGATGCCGGTTTCTCGGGGATTGTGCCTTCTTTGGAGGGCGGTAAAAAAATAATCTTTAAAGGGCTGAGGATCGTTGAATGACCAAAAAAGAGCGGTGGCCTAATATGAAACGATTGTTGAAGATAATTGCGATATTATTTTTCGCGGCGATGGCCCAGGGGTTTGACCCAAGCGCAAGAGCTTTGGCTCAAGATAAGACGGCAAGCGCTATCCATGAGACGCTCAACAATTTTGATGATGCCTTCCAACAGCTTAAGGATGAGCGCGATGTCCTGCGCCAGGAGATAGACAACCTTAAATTAGAACAAAGGGCATTAGTTGACGGCGTAAGAAAGAGAATTGAGATCGTTGAAGAGGAGAAACAGAAGTATAACCAGGAGTTGGATGTTGCCCAAGATAAGATCGCAAGCTTAGAGGAAGAGAAGCAAGGCCTTTCCGGCAAGGTGGAAGAGACAGTATACCAGGTCAACAGATACAATGAGGCAGCGATTACTAAAGATACCGCGCTCGCTGAGGCGAGAAGGGAGTTAGAACAATTAAAATTGAGTTTTTCCGAGGCTGAGAAGGCGTTGGAAAAAGCAGCGGCCAGGATACAGAAATTACAGGTTGAGAAAGAGAGCCTTGAGAGCGAGCTTGAGTCTAACCGTTCAGAGCGCAAAAAGATACTTTTCGGTTACGACGATGAGATGGCAACGATAAAAGAACAGCGCCAGACGTTAAGCGCGCACGTCAAAGATGTAGAGATAAAGCTTAAAAACGCGCAAGACAAATTAGACAAAGTTGATGAGGATAAGGAAGCCTTGCGCAGGAAACATAAGGTAGAGTTGATCAAGGCCTCAGGCGCGCAAAAAACCCTTGAGGATAAATTTGACGAGCTTCAGAGAGGGCGCGACGCATCGGCCAGGAAACATAAAGAGGAACTTAATAAACTAAGTGAAAGCTTAAGGGCTACAGAGGGCAGGCTTAAAGACTTAGAGAACGATAAAAAGCTGGCAGAACACAAGATATCGTTGAGCGAAGAGAAGCTGAAGTTCGATGAGAACAAGATAGCCACCTTAGAAAAAGACAGGGCGGAGTCGCTCAAAAAACAAAAGGAAGAGGCCGCGCTTTCTTTAAAGGCCCTTGAGGCGACGCAGGAAAAGCTTAAAAGCGTCCAGGATAAGCTTAAATTTAACGAAGATAAACTGAAATTCACAGAGCAAAAGTTGATAGACGCCGAAGGAAAGTTGGGCTCTTTGCAACAGGAGCTGAAGGCTTTCAAGGATAGGTCTCAGGAAGACAGCGGCCTTTTTAAGCAAGCCAGCGAGACCTTGAAGTTTACTGAAGAAAGGCTTCAGGCCGCCAACGAGAATTTAAAGTTTACCGAGGATAAATTGAAGGCCGCGGAAGAAAGGGGAGTTTCTGAGCAGAAAGATAATCTAGCTTTAGCAAAAGAGAAGGATGACCAGGCCTCGCGCCTTAAAGCAACACAGGACAAGTTGTCGGTGTCTGAAAATAAACTGAAAATAACAGAAGATAAGCTTAGCTTAACGCTTATTGAAAAGGACGCCTTGGTGAAGCGTCATGCTGAAGCCTTGTCTAAAGTAATGGAGTTGAGCAAGGATATTGAAAGCAAGCTAAGGGATACGGCTAAGGAACTTTCGTCAGTGCGGGGAGACCTGCAATATTCCAGGGGAGAGGTTGCATCGCTCTCGGCAAAGTTAAAAAAGACAGAAGATGAAAAACAGGAGATATACAAAAAACAGCAGGAGAACCAAAAAGAGGTAACTTCGGCTAAAGAGAAGATAGCCTATTTTGAAAAAGATATCGAGTCTCTGCGCAAAGAGCGTGCGGAACTTATGCAAAAATTGAACGACCTTCAGCCAAGAGTAACTGAGATGGTAGACAAACTTGCCCAGGAGACCAAGAAAAAAGAAGATAATGAAAAAGAGTTGATATCTATGAAGGTAGAAAGCGATAAAGCCAGGCAGGCCATGGCGCAGGAACTTGAAAAGTTCACAAAGCTGGCGGTAGAAAATAAGGCCCAAATTGATACTATTTCAGGGACTTTAAAGGCGAGCCTGGAAAAGATAGCTAAACTTAAAGATGAGAAAGAAGAGCTGGCTGGGAAGTTAGTCGTATTCACTAAACAGCTCCTGGAATATAACCAGGCCATGACAAAATACGCCGCCTTAGAAAAAGAAAACAGGCTTTTAAAGGGCGGAATGGATAACGTAGTCAAGACGCTAAGCGATACGGAAACAAAGACGCAGTCTGCGCAGAAGGAGCGCGAAAAAGAGAGGCAAGAGTGGGAAAGCGCTAAGAAAGAATATGAAGCGAATATCGCGCTCATAGAGGAGGCCAGGGGGTTGAAGGCGCAGAACGACAGTCTTTTAAAGATGGTCTCGGCATCAGAGGCCAAAGTCCGAAAGATGCTGGACAGCTTTGTGAAACTCCAGCAGGAGAATGAACAACTCAAAGAAGATGCCAAGGCCGATATCAACCCGAGAGAATTCAAGGACGCCACCTTAAAGAAGACAGCTTTAGAGCATGAGAACGAAGAGCTCAAGAAAGAGGTTAAAAGGCTCAGTGACGCTCTTGAGATAAAAGAGGAAGTCACGCATGAGATCACAAAAGAAAGCGTCAGCCAAAAGCAAAAGATCAAACGCATGGACTCTCGCCTAAAGACCTGGGATAGCGAAAAACAACAATGGGCCAAGCAGGAAGAGCAGGTCAAGGGCGCTCTTCAAACAAAAGAACAAGCAGTAGAAGAGTTGTCGTTTGAGCTCAGGCAGACGGCGCAAGAAAACGAACGCCTGAAAGCGCAGATAGAAGATTTTCCGAAAAAACTCTCTTTGCTTAACGCTAAAGTTGAAAAATTTGAGAAAGAAAACGCCCTGCTTCATTATAACCTCGGAGTCATCTATACCGAGAAAGAGGCTTATGAAGATGCCGTGTCAGAGTTTGAAAAGACCCTGGAGTTAAAACCTGAAGACCAATACGCGCATTACAATCTGGGCATCATTTATTCCCAATATCTTGTTGACGAAACTAAAGCTGTGGAGCATTTTAAGAAATTCCTTAAAAAAGCGCCCAGCGATAAGGATGCTGATCTGGCGAGGAGATATATTTTTACCAGGGAAACTTATGAAGCAGAAAACTAACGCTGGTCTATTATTGACTTACGCAAAAGCAATGGAAGCTTCTTTGCGCACGGTATTTTTTGCCAAAAAATCCCTGATTGTGCGCTTAAAGAATCTTCCATTCCTTTTGCGCTCCTCCATAATTAAAGTTTTTTTTGTTTGTTTTCTTAGCCTCGTGGGCTCTGCGGTCGAGCCTTCAGGAGCCCAGGAGCCCGCGCGTTATGCTCAGGTCAAGCCTCAGATGCCTCCAGCGCCCACTACGGTTGGCCAGGAAGCTGACCCCAGCCGTATTTCGCTGGATCTTAGAGATATGGATGTTGCCGAGGCCTTGAAGTTTTTAGCTACTAAGGCCAGCCTAAACATCATCCCTACCATGAAAGTCTCCGGGCGCGTGACGCTTATGGTAAATGACGTGCTTATCAGAGATGTCTTTGACCTCATGATACGCAGTAATAACCTTGCCTACGAAAAGAAGGGTGATATTTATAACGTTATGACTGAGGACGAATACAAGGCCCTATTTGGAAAGAATTTCTCTGACTCGCGGCAGGTAAAGGTATTTCATCTGCGCTATGCCATACCTGACCAGGTATTCACTATCCTGGACAGTTTTAAAAGCTCCATCGGCAAAGTCTTTGTAGAGCCTGAGTCAGGCACGGTGATGGTTATGGATGCCCCTGAAAGGATGGGAGAGATAGAGAGCGCGCTCACAGCGCTGGAGCAGAAGACTACCCTGCGCGTCTTTGACCTTAAGTACGCAAAGGCCAAAGATGTGGAAGACCAGCTTAAGAACCAGCTGGACTTAAAAAAGGTGGGAAGCGTCAAAGCCGATGAGCGCACGAATCAGATAATCGTGCAGACTTTGTCAGAAAGGATGACGGATATTGAGCGTCTTATTCAGGGGCTGGACCAGAAGACGCGCCAAGTTTTGATAGATGCGCGCATCATAAAGATCTACCTTTCCAATGACTCCAGTCGGGGCGTTGAATGGGAAGGGCTTTTTAGTTTAGGTAAACAATTAGGCCTGACCTATCTTGGGTCTACGCCATTTTCTGTAGTCAATCCCGCGACGACAGCCGGGCAGTTTGTCTCAAGGGCGCAGAGGCTAAGCGAGTTAAAGACTAATTATAAGACGTTAGGTTCTTATCCTTTCAGCGGCACGACGTCTAACTTAAGCTCCAGCGCCAAAGATGTCGGCACGGAAAGCCTTCACGTTGGCACCATAGGCCGTAATGATTTTGACCTTCTGATCAAGTACGTCCAGACTTTCGGAAAAACAAAAATATTGTCATGCCCTCAAATTGCTGTTATTAATAATCAGGAAGCCAAGATACATGTGGGTGAGCGCCAGGCCTATGTGACCACCAGCACGACTTCGGGGCAAACGACCACTACGGTTTCTGAGTCTGTCACTTACGTGGATGTGGGATTGCAGCTGACTGTGACGCCTACCATAAACGAGGACGGCTTTGTGACTATGAAGATAAAGCCCGAGATATCAAGCGTTGTTGATACGCTAATTTCATCAAGCAACAATAAGATACCGATCATTGATACCGCGACCGCGGATACGTCTGTCATGGTCAAAGACGGCTCAACTGTCATTATAGGCGGTTTGAATAAAGAGGAGGAAGTTGAAGATTACAAGGGTACGCCTGTTTTGAGCAAGATACCTATATTGGGCCTGCTTTTTTCATCAAAGACAAAGTCTAAGATCCGCGCGCAGTTTTTGATCCTGCTTACGCCCCATATTATTACAGGGGATGAACTGACTACAGGGTATGAAAGGGATTTTGGCGCCAAAATGGACAAGGTAGAGCAGCCTTATGCGTCTATTACCGATGGTTCAGATCTGAGCGGCGAGAAGGTAGGGCTTCGGCTTTATCGTGATTATCCGAGCGTAGGAAAAGAAGAACAAAAATTAACCGTAAAACCCATGCGGAATATCTAATGACAAACCATAGCACAAAGCGCGCGAAGCGCAAAGTTTTTAATATCATTTTTGTGTTGGCGCTTTTTTTTTCCATGATGACCCAGGCGTGGCCGCAAGACGCAGCCAAAGGCGGCGGACAGGATTGTGAAAAACTGAAAAAAGACTACGAAACGCTGCT
>JBBTLH010000091.1:0-13425 GCA_038068755.1 Candidatus Omnitrophota bacterium | reverse complement strand
TTGTATTTTTTTTCATTATGTTTTGGATATGATGAATTCCGCGATGGTTTTCTTATCGCTTTCATCTATGTTCAGGAATTCTATGCCCAGGCGGTATCCTTTTTGGGCCGTTACTTCCGTGCAGTATCGCACCTGGCCTACGGCATACATAGGCGGCGTCTGCCGGTCTTTAAAGATCAAGTGAAACAGTATTTCAAGCTCTGTCGCTTCGGGGATAAAGCGGTCTGTTAAAATAGCCATTCCCGATTCGCTGATGCTCATCAAAGAGGCGCTTTTTTCTTCGTCTCCTATCCGCATGCGTATTTCAGGCAGTTTGTTCAACTTGTAGATGAGGTCAAATTGTACGCAGACTCTTGGAAATCTTCTCTTCTCTCTGTATTTATGGGTAGTCATGATAGTCTAATTCTACAATCATATTGCCCTCTTTTCAAGCGAAACGATGTATAATTACCTGCTAAAGGAGGTGCATGTATATGGCGCAGAAAAAAGTACTTGTAGCGTTAGCGGCAGGGTTTGAAGAGATAGAGGCTATTACCGTTATTGATGTACTAAGAAGGTCAGGCATCAGCGTAACAGCAGCCGGTGTGGATGATCTAAGGGTCAAAGGGTCTCGCGGGATATGCGTATTGGCTGATAAATTGCTTGACCGGGCAGGAGAAGATTTTGACGCGATCGTCCTGCCAGGTGGTTCGCCGGGCGCGGACAACCTTGCCGCGTCTAAAAAAGTAAAAGCCATTATAAAAAAATTTGACAAGGAGGGAAAGATAATCGCTGCGATATGCGCGGCCCCATCCTTAGTCCTTGCGCCTGCAGGCATCCTTAAGGGCAGGTCTGTTACCGGTTATCCGGGTATGCTGAAAGGCTTTGGTAAAGATACGGTTTATAGAGAAGATGATGTAGTCGTGGATGGAAATATCATCACTAGCCGCGGGCCCGCCACAGCGCTTTCATTTGGCTTGGCTATTGCTGAGAAACTGGCCGGGCGCGATATAGCTGATAAGGTGAGAAAAGCGGTACTGGCACTGTAGGTTATTTATACCCCGCCGTGAATCTTTTTATCGCTTTTTTTATTGAGGTGTAATCTTTTTTGGCGAGCCATTCTTTTTTAAAGACGCTGGCGCCGAAAGATACGGCTGAGGCGCCGTTTGAAAAATAATCCTTCATGTTCTCGGGCCTGACGCCTCCGCATGCCAAGAGTTGGATATCAGCGAATGGCGCTTTGATCTCTTTAAAATATTCCGGCCCGAAGAAGCCCGACGGGAAGACTTTTACCATGCTGGCGCCGGCATCCCAGGCGTTATAGATCTCTTGCGGTGTCAGGGCTCCGGGAAATACCGGGATCCTGTTTTTGACGCAGTATCTGACGACGTCTTTGATAAGGACAGGCATGACGATGAAAGTGGCTCCGGCTGCCAGGGCCGTTTTTAAAGTTTTCATGCTGGTGACGGTGCCGGCGCCTATTGTAAGGCGTTTGCGTGAAACTCTTACGGCCTGACGGATGAGTGAGTAGGCAGAGGCTGTATTCATGGTGATCTCAATGGTTTGGAGCCCTGACGCGCAGGCAGCCTCAACCAGAGGCTCTATAGCCTTTTTAGTTATGCCTCTTAATATGCCGAGGATAGGCAACCGCTTGAAATTTTTGACGTCCATATTAATCCAGGCCGGTCGTGAGGCTCTCGTAGAAATCCCTGTAATTTTCTTTTTTATCGCTGTTGCGCAGGGCCATGGCGGCCTTTGGATGCTCGTTTAGCATTCCGGCTATGGCATAAGGTATGATGTAACCCCATTCAATCTTGTTGCGAAGGGGTATGAATTCGTTAGAAATAAGGTCAAGTATCGGCCGTATGTCAAATTTGGGATTTTTTAAGAATCCTATCAGCAGTTCAAGCGGACAATTTCCTGCCGCCCTGCCTAATCCGTAGACAGTTGCATCAAGGTAATTGGCGTCATGGATGATGGCTTCAATCGTGTTGCCGAAAGCCAGTTGCTGGTTGTTGTGGGCGTGCATGCCTACTTCCTTTGTTTTTAAGATGCCCTTGAACTTCTTGACCAATAATTCCACGGTTTCCTGATAGAGCGCGCCGAAACTATCAACGATGTATACGACGTTAGCCCTTGATTCAACTTCCAGCTGGTGGAGCGCCTCAGTCAATTCGTTATCCAGCGCTTTTGAGATAGCCATGATGTTGACCGTAGTCTCGTAGCCTTTTTCGGCGAAGTGGTTTACCAGAAAAATGGCTTTATCAATGTCTTGGACGTAAGATGCTACGCGGATCATGTCCACTGGGCTTTCTTTTTTTGGTTTGATATCTTCAATATCTACGCGGTCCACATCCACCATAACGGATATCTTTGTTTTTGATGTTATGCCGTCTAAAGTTTTTCTTATGAGGTCGTCATCGCAGAATTTCCACAGCCCGTATTCTTTGGGCGAAAACAGTCTCTTCGCGTTTTTATAGCCTATCTCCATGTAATCTACGCCGGCAGCTGAAAGGGCTTTGTAGACTTCTCTGACAAACCTTTCGTCAAAATCGTGGTTGTTGATGAGGCCGCCGTCTCTTATAGTGCAGTCAAATACCTTTATCTTTTCTCTGAACATGATCTGTCTCCTTAAGATTGTGGGTTTAACGAACAAACATTATAACATATTTTGGGGCAGCGTCAAACTTAATGGGGTCCTAAAATGGCGGGGTTTACCAGATCCCGTTCTGGTGCATTATGCAGGCGTCGTAGGTAGTCATGATGCCGTATTCCTTGGCTTTTTCAATGGCTGCTTTTGATTCCGAACCGGGTTGCATCCATATCTGCCTGATTCCCAACTCGTGGCATTCATCTACGATCTTTTCCGTCACCTCAGGAGGCGTGACTGTAATGACGAGCTCAGGTAGCTCTATCAGGTTTTTTAAGCTTTTATAGACCTTGTGCCCTAAAATAATGCTGCTTTTCGGGTTTACGCCTGTAGCATTTATGCCCGCGTTCAGGAGGTCATTGAATATTTTAAATCCGTATTTGTCAGGGTCATTTGAAACCCCGACAACGGCTATGACTTTATCTTTTTTTAGGTCTTTCATATTGAGTTAAGTAGTACTCTCCACTATATATTATGCAATTTTTATGCCTAATGCTATTTTCTGACGAAAATTGTCTTAACATGTTGTAAATGCACGAGTTAAATAATTTTATAAAGTGTTTTTAAAACACAGCATATTGTCTGAAATGTATCTTTTAATAAACAGTTGTATCTTTTTCAATTATTTCTGCGTCGCGCGTCAGTTCTTCAAGGATGCGCATGATCTCCTGTTGTGGTATTTTAGTTGTGAAGAATAGCGATTGCGCGGATGTCGTGGCCGTATAGTTGTGGTAGATCTTGTGCTCTGGTTTTACCAAGGGCTCTATATAGAAGTGGAGCCTTAAGTCATAGCGCAGGAATTTAGACGGACTAGTTCGGCTCAGTCGGCAGACTACTTTCCTGTTTTTGTAAAGGCCTTGCGCGATCATGTAGTCAGGCGCCGTTTTTAAAGACAACTGGTCTGCCTGCTGGAATGATCGCCAGATAGACGCAAATGTTTCTTTGATATTTCTATATATCAGGATCTCTATATAGGAGGATATGGCCCATATTATGATGGCGAGAAGAAATAAGAAGTTAAGGCCGTAGATCAGGTTATCGTGCATGGCCGGGGTCCCGTACGGCCAGGCAATAAAAACAGCTGTTGAAATCTATGGATGCCGGATCAGGTTCTTTTATATAATCTTCTATTCTTTTGCAGTTGAATTTATGCAGCCTCTCGGACAGGAGTTTTAGGCCCTGGTCAAATGGTTTGTCTTTAAGCGATGTGATCACTGCTGAGCTGCGGATATGTTCATCGTCGTAGTTGGAGAGCTCGCAGCACTGTACCAAGTTGCCGTCCATATCCACGGATATCTCAGCCATACTGACGGCATTGCAAAGCCGCACGCCAGGACAAGCTTTAATATCCGCTGATATCAGAATGGGAAACTTAAGCATGCGGGACAACTCGCCGAGCGAGGCATGCAATTCTTCTCTTTGGGAGCTGTTTAAGACAAGCTTATTTTCTTCGGAACGCGGGCAAGGCAGGATCGTGGTCATGCTAAGGCACTGCGCGCCTTTCTTTTTGGCTAATAGGGCGATATCAAATATCTCGTCATAATTCATAAGGCTGGCAGCTGTGACGACGCGAAAAGGTATTTTCGCTCCGCGGCATATTCGGAAGTTTTCCATAAGCACGTCAAAAGAGCCTTTCATGCGCTGGAAGTCATGCCTGGTTTTATCGGTGCTTTCAAGGCTGAAAGCGATGAAACGTATTTTGTCCCTATGCTCTTTAAAAAGATCAAGGTGTTTATTAAAAAGATAACCGTTGGAAACTACGGAGAACGAAAAATCGTTGTCTGTTATGAGGCCGGCCAGATCCCGCAGCCTTGGGTATAACAGGGGCTCCCCTCCTGTTAAACAAATATTGCTATAGCCGAATTTTTTAGCGCTAACGACTACTTTTTCCGCTACTTCAAACGGCAAGTCGGAACCGGAGTTCAGGTTTCTTAGGCAGTGTTTGCAGCTGAAATTGCACCTTGAGGTGAGGATGAAAACGACGTTGCCTCCGCCGCCAGAAGAATCTTTTAGTTTTTTGCGTTCTTTTAGCATCCGCTCCCTGTATTTTTTCCAAAAAACACCTAAAAAACTCATTTTGAGCGGTTCCTCCAATAAAAAAAGCACCGAAGTCATTCCTCGGTGCTTTTTTTATCTATCAATCCCTGTTTTATTCAATGGGTATGACTATTTTTGTCCCGACTTTCAATTTGTTGGGATTTTTTATCCTGTCTTTGTTCATTTCGTAGAGGTATTTCCAGCGATGCCCGCCTCCCATCTCATTGGCGGCTATTGTCCAGAGCGAATCGTTCTTTTTGATCGTGTAATCTTTGGTAGTTACCTTGACTTCGCTCTCTATATTCTTTTCTGTCTGGGCTTCGTTCACGATCTTGGTATCTTCAGGCGCGTTTCCCGGAGCAGGTATCATGACTTCTTCAACTTCGGCTATCATGAATTGCGCGTTGCGGTCTTTCTGCATACCTATAAGGTCGCTCACAGGGGCTACGGCATTCAGCTTTCCGCGGCTGATAATGCGCACGCGTTCTTCGTTTATGCCCTCATCCATCATGAATTTTTTGACCGCTTCTGCGCGGTGCCGCCCTAGTTTTTCATTGTAGTTCTCTGAGCCGCGCATGTCGCAGTTACCCGTGACTAGTATGTCAGCATTAGGATTTCTCTTAAGCGTTGCCACTGCTTTTGTCAGGATCTCTGCGGCGTCCTCCCTTATGGCAGATTTGTTGTAGTCAAAATATATTTTGACGTTTTTGATGATCTTTTTTATGACAAGCGAAGGCCTTAATTCCTGCGGTTTCGCAGGCGGTAGTTCGTCAGCGTTATAATCAAAGATGATCTTGTATACGTATATATATCCCCTATTGCCCCATAATGGGCCAACCTGGCCAGGCTCTGTCGGCCACCACCAGTAACCGCCGCGATCCTGGTCCTTTACCGGGCTGGGTTTGGCGTCTGTGGGCCACCAACTGAATTCTTTTTGAAGTGTGTCTATTTCTGTTTTGCGCTTTTCTTCCTTATCTGAAGCAAATACGATTACGCTAGAGGCTGAAATAAAGCTCAAGGCTAAAAAAAGCATTAAAGCTGACCTTGGGGATATTTTTTTCATAGAAAACTCCTTAATCAATAGGCCGTTATTTTGTCTGCGCAGCTACATTCTCGGCTTTTTCGGCTACGTAATATTTTTTAAGCTTGTTCCAGGTATTTGGCCCGACTTTTCCGTCAGGTACCAGGCCGTTGGCTGATTGAAATTCTTCTATGGCCTTTTTGGTCTTAGGGCCTGTTTTTCCGTCAACTTCGCCCGTATAGAAACCGGCGCTTTTTAAAGAAGCTTGTATATCTTTTTTAGTCGGAGAATCCGGAACAGCAGTTTGCGTGGTTTCGGCGGCGGCAAAAGTTTCTGCCGGGGCCTCTTTTTGTCCGGCGGATATACCGGACTTTGACTCAAGGGCCTGCATCCGCGTTTCCAGATCAGCAACTTTTGTGCCGCATGTGGCGCAGCCTGCCATGACTAAAGCCGCTGGGATGAGTAACCAGGATTTATTTATCATAGTCTTCCTTTCTTTTGTCAGGGTAGTGTTAATATTTTGAACTTTAAAATTATATCAAATGGGGAGTCTGTGTCAAGTCCATTGTCTATTTGTGTCAATTGCCTATTTGCCTCGCTTTGATATCCGCTTATTCCTAATGCAGGTCTTTGTGAGTTCTTATGGACGCCTTGATGATGCGGCCGAGGTCTTCAAAACTTCCTGTCTTGGGAAAAAATCCTGAAACGCCGAGCCGGATGGCTTCTTCCACCTTCTCTTCTTTGGGATATCCTGTCACCATGATTATGGGCAGGTCTTTATTGAAGTCGCGTATGTTTTTTAAGACTTCCATGCCGTCCATATCAGGCATGTGTATATCCAGGAACATGATGTCCGGCGGATTTTTTTTGATCAATTCTATGGCTTCCTGGCCGTTGTAACATACCTGGACGCGGTGTTGTTTTGTTTCAAGCCAATAAGTGATGGCTTCCAGAAATTCGGCTTCATTATCAACGAGCAGGATATTGAGAATTTTTTCCATAGGTCTCTCCTCTTTCAGCCTTACAACATTTATTATACCATAATATAGAGGGTTTATTCTATTTGTTTGAATCCATCGCGGCTTGAAATGTCCCAGATAAAAATTTTTTCCTTATTGCCGGATGCGCCGATGCGTATGACGGCCGGCTTCTGTTGCGCGTCTATTGTGATAGCTTGGGAACTCCCTTCGTTAAATACGAGCCTGTAGCCGCCATTCTTCCATTGGTATATGGAAAGATCCGTATAATGTTCTCCGCCGAGGCCAAAGATAGCCAGGGCTTTGTGGCCTTGCGTGTCAAGGCCTATTACTTCCGCTTTTCCCAATTGGTCCATGCCGCTTATGGTTTTTACAGCGTGGAATCTTCCATCCAGCGTTTTTTTATAGATCTGATAGAAAGCGTGGTTCTCTACCGGGATGATCTCCTTTTTTTTCGTGATCGCGAACGGCACTTTATCTTCTTCTGCTTCTTCAGATTCCGGTTTGTAGGTAGCGATGAATCCCAAAATGACCTCATTGCCCGGCTCATCGTCAAGGTTAGCCTCAAGGTAGATGCTACTGTCCTTCCAGGCGGCAAGTGTTTTGAAGGTTTTATTGTCGTATTCTAATGTACGCGGGGGTAGAACCTCCTTTTCTTTCTGTTGGGCATACGCGTAACTGCCCAGAGCAATGAAGAAAGCCAGGGAGATGAACAATAATTTTTTTTTCATGGAGACGGTGGCTGGTCTTTTTTGAGGCTGAGCAACTTCTGTATCATAGATTCTTTTTCTTTTAATTCCATTTCTATTTTGTTGAACTCTATTCTTGAGACCCATTCTCCTTCTGCTTTATTCTCGGAGTGCTCTTGTACGATCTTTTTTTGGTCAACTATGGTCTTTTTAGCAAGATTTAACTCACGTGTCAAGGTTTCTATCGCGGCCTGGGATTTACGAAAGGCGTCATCAGATCCCATGATCCTTTTTTTAAGCGCTTCTGCGTCTGTTTTGATTCCCAAGAGCTGCGAGTCAAGTCGTCTCCTATGGGTGATTTCGGCTTCAAGCATTTCTTCTTTATGGGTTAGTTCTGTCTTTAGCGCCTGAAATTCTTTTTTGAATTTTTCGTATTGTTCTGTATCAAATGTATTCTGGGATCTTTCTTTTAAGAGGGATTTTTCTTTTTCCTTCGTTTGCGCTAATTCCAACTGCGCGGCCTGAAGGCTATATTCAATATCTTTAATTTTTTGTTCGTGTGATGAAATTTTTTTCTGTAGTTGGGTAGCCAGGTCAAAGCCGTGGGTGATGGCGTGCAGTTTGTCTTTCTCAGGTACTTCTTTGGGAGATCTATAAAAATACAAAAATCCAGCTGCCACCAGGCCCAGGAAGCACAAGACGAGAAGTATCATAAGTATATCCATGAGTTTATTTTACATCAAAAGCCAAAGAAAAACAAATTTTTATGCCGCCTGGTTGTTTATCGTGCTAAAATGCAGTCATGTTTAAAGAATATAGATTGCAGGCTATTCTTGGTATCTGGGGCGGATTCTTATTGTTTGCTCTCGGATTTCTAGTGACAGGCAAGCATGAGGCGGGATATCTATTTTTTGGCAACGCTATCATGTCCGGCAGCTATGCCCTTTTTATCTGCGGATGTTTTATGTACGCGCGTGGAAAAGGCCGTAGCTGGTATTGGGGTGTTTTGGGCCTGCTAGGGCCTTTGGGCCTCCTGGTTCTTTACTGTCTTATGGACAAAAGCAAGTTTGTTTTAAAGAAGCGGCGGAAAGAGTTGGGCTAAAACTTCTTGATGACGGCGATTACTCTTCCCAAGACTTCAAAGGGCGAGCGTATCTCTTTATAGCCTTTGTTGGCCGGCGCAAGATAAGCATGAGCTTTTTGTTTTTTGAATATTTTGATAGTGGCTTCGTTTTCTATCAGTGCCGCTACAATGTCTCCATCGATGGCAATGCGCTGCCTGCGTATGATGGCGATATCGCCTTCGTGTATACCTTTTTCAATCATGCTGTCGCCTTTGATCTTAAGGGCAAAGATCTCTCTGTCCGGGTTAGGCAGAAATTCATCTAGATGCAGGAAACCCTCCGTTTCTTCAAAAGCCAGCTGGGGCATTCCCGCCATTATCCTCCCTAAAATAGGTATTCTGAATATCACCGGTTTAACGAGTTCAATTGAGCGTGATTGGCGGGGCGTGAGCCTGATGTAACCTTTTTTGGCAAGGCTTTTTAGGTGGTCTCTTGTCGTGCCGGTAGAATTAAATCCGAATTGCCGGCCTATCTCGCGCAGGGTAGGTGGTTTCCCGTTCTCGCTCGTCTTGATCTGGATAAATCTGAGGATCTGCGTCTGTTTTGCGGTCAGGCTAATCGCTACATTCATTTTTTGTTGCGCAGTTTTTTGCTTAGTTGTTGGATCTGTGTATATATTTCCAAGATGTTTTTATTTTTGAGTTGATCGGAGGTCAATAGAGATGTCACGTTTTTCCCGAGTTCATAATAGAGTTCTTCTCTCTTGGCGCGCATTATGACGGCTTCAGTTTTTTTCTTGACGTTAGAATAGACGTCAATGAGGTTCTTTTCACTTTTCTTTATCAATTTTGATAAGTCTTTATTGACCTTTGTTATATTCTTTTTGGCTTGCGGCCATATTTTCTCAAATTCCTTCTGGATATAATTTTTCGCGTTTTCCATGGTTTCCCCTCCCTTTAGTTATGATTGCAGTTAAAATTTAACGACGTAACCTACCTTAGCGCCCTCTTTATCTTGCATGTCCAGCGTCCTGAAGTCCGGCCTGGCCCCTTTGACCTGGATGGGATATTGACGGCTCAGGATATTATCAAAATCTAAAGATTTTTTTATTGACGAATATGCCTCAGCTACCCTGAGGATAGGTTTTTCGCTGACAGCGAGGTTTATGATTTGTGAAGGCATGGCCTTATAATTGAAGACAGGGCCTTGTTCTGAGAGCGAAAGATTTACGACATTAAGCAGCATATATTCGCCGATAATGACGAGGCTGCCCATCTGAAGCATCTTTTTAAGGCTGAGGTGTAGCAAATTTTTGAGCCTTGATTTACGGTAATTTTTGCTTTTTATTTCAGTCATGGCGTCTATTATGGCCCTTTTTTATTTTCATGTCAATTGCGATCTTTGAGCTAAGACACGTTTGAGTATCTTGCCTAAGGAATTTTTTGGCAGTTCTTCAACTATCTCGATCTTTTTCGGGACTTTATAAAGAGCCAGGTGTTCTTTTAAATAGGAGATGATCTCGTGCTCTGACAGCGAGCCCGCGTTTTTAAGCACTATGAACCCTTTGGGTACTTCTCCTTTGTGCGGGTCCGGGATGCCTATGATAGCTGCTTCTTTTATTTTCGGATTCTGGTAAAGGACCTCTTCAATTTCGCGAGGATAGACGTTGAGGCCGCGGACGTTCACCATTTCTTTTTTTCTTCCCATGATATAGGCGTAGCCTTCTTTGTCTATCTTTGCCATGTCTCCTGTCAGAAGCCAGCCGTCTTTTAAGGTGGCTTTGTTGTCTTCATCCTTACCAAAGTAGCCACGCATCACATTGTCTCCAGAACAGCAGAGTTCGCCTATTTGTTCAACTTTTAGTTCTGCGCCGTCATCGCCTATGATCTTGATCCTGACACCCGGTAACGGCAGGCCTATAGAACCCGGCTTACGTTTTCCTTTTAAGGGGTTCAGAGACACTACGGGCGAGGCTTCGGTCAGGCCATAGCCTTCAAGGAGCGGCAGGCCGAATTTTTGTTCAAATTTTGTGAAGACCTCAACAGGCAGCGCGGCAGCTCCGGAAATGGCCAGACGTATGGGGTTGAAGAGGCGTAATATCGGCCGGGGCAGGAATTTCGGCAACTTTATATCTTTTAATATATTGTAAATAGACGGTATGCCTACAAAGATGGTTACCCTGTTTTTTCTGATAGAGCGCAGCAATTTTTTGATGGGCTTGGGAGATTTTTAAATGACCATCTTGGCACCGCTTGAGAGCGGCATGAGCATGCATACCGTCGCGGCGAATGAATGGAATAGCGGCAGGAAACACAGGACCGTATCTCTTCGGGATACGCATATGGCTTTTGACGACGATTGGCAATTGGCCATAAGGTTGCGGTGGCTCAGCATCGCGGCCTTAGGGTGCCCTGTTGTGCCGGAGGTGTAAAGGAATACAGCCAGGTCTTCCGGCTCGCACGGCGAGAGCGCGTTATCTATAGCGCGGATGGGCTCAATTTGTTGGTTTGTATAAAAGACGCGTTTTAATGTCTGCACTATGACGTTTAATTCCTGCGCAAGAGCAGCGTAGGTTGAAGACGTGATAAGAAAAGAGCTCCCGGAGTCTTCCAGTATATATTTGATCTCATCTCTTTTGAACATGTGGTTGATAGGCACGACTATGGCTCGGCTCATCAGGACGCCGAAATAAGAAAATACGAATTCCGGAGAGTTGTCTAAGAGAACAGCTACGCGGTCACCTTTCTTGACACCTTCAATTCTTAAATCTGAAGATATAGAAGCCGCTTTTTTGTAGACATCGTCGTAAGTGAATTTTTTACCACCAAAGATAAGAGCTACCCGGTGAGGATAGTCTTTAGAACCGCGATATAAAATATCGCAAAGATTTTTCATATTTTGAAGAAGAATAAAAGTATTATGGCCAAGAGGACGCAGTAATAGCCAAATAGATGAAATTTTTTGTTATGAATGATCTTGCCTAAGCTGAAGAGCGCCAACATGCCAAAGAGATAAGAAGCCGCCAGCCCTGCCGATAGCGTGATAGGGTTATAGGAACTTGAGAAGGCGATATCTTTTGCTTCAAGTAAAAAGGCGCCGATAATGGCCGGGATAGAGGCTATAAAAGAAAAACGGAAGGCTTCCTCTTTCTTGATTCCCATGGCCAGAAGGGATGAGATGGTGAGGCCTGACCTTGAAATGCCGGGTATTATGGATATTCCCTGGGCTATGCCTATGACGACGCTATCTGATGTTCCGGGCTCTCTATTTCTATCTTTAAAAAGCGGTACTGCCAATAAGATCACGCCGTTGATCAAAAGCTGTATCGCGGTATAGTGCGCCGAGTTGAAAAGGGATTCAAGATTTTTTTTAAAAGTGATGCCGATCAAGCCGGTGATCAGGGTGGCGATGGCGATAAGCCCTATCATCTTGGGGTTTTTTAAGGCCAGCAGGATATCTTTGCGGAAGAAAGTTAAAAGGGCCAGGACAGTTCCCATGTGCAAGAATAAATCCAAAAAGACCACGTCTTTTGTAATATCCAAAAAGTGCTGGGCGATAACAAGGTGCCCGGAGCTTGAAACCGGAAAGAATTCAGTCAGGCCCTGTAAAGCTCCGAGGATGATGATCTTGTGCATGTTTTACTATTTTTTCTTATATCTTGGCTTTTTTGATCAATTCCCTATAATATTCAACGCATTTAGGGCAAGTTTTGTTGTCTTCTTTCCATTCCGGATGGTCTTTTCTGATCAGGTCAAGCAGATATTCTTCGGCCTTGATGTGCGTAAGAGCCGTCGCTTCGTCAATAGCCCTGTCACATATCTGGCAGGTGTAATCTTTTTTCTTGTTTTCCGTGACGCACCGGTTGCACAGAGACGGGTCTTCTTTTGAGCGGGATACTAGCCTGGCGGCGCCTAAGAGTTTAGACACGACACCTTCCAACGGTACATTACATTTCCGGCATCTCTTCATTAAATCCTCCATTTACGAATGTGGATGAGTTTGATGGAACGACGGCTGGTGTTCCAGCAGTCGCTTTAGGTGCTCTTCGTCAAAGAAACCCAAAGAAATAGCGGCTTCCCCAAGACGCTGTCCCGTGTTCCAGTGGTAATTGAGGGCTTCGTTGAGTTGTTCTTCGTTGATGAGGTGTGTTTCAAGCATCATCTGTCCCAGCGGCTTAGATGTCTTGAGATGGCGGTGGTGTCCTTTAAGTTCGTGCGCGTATTTTTCCTGCAAAGCCTGGCGGTTATCAAATCCTGAATCGGTGGCTCTGCGGTTAATGAGGTAGTTGCTTGTATGTTTCTTTTTCAAAAATTTCTTTATTTCAAAAGCGATCTCTATCAATTGAAAGACGGAGTGGATCTTTGTGTTGCGGTTGCTGACGATGGCGATAGACAGGCCCATTATAGGAATGTCGGCCATGTGGCCGCCTCTATCTTTTGTTTTTATAAAACCGTTCTCGCGGTCAGGCGCAGAATAATGCAAAGGTATAAGGCGGTCAAACTCGTTGATGCACTCTTGGGCTATTTGTTCTTCCTTATCCGGTGTCGTAAGATAGACAAAGTCGTCTCCACCGATATGGCCTACGAAGTCGCCGATGTTGCCCGTTTTCTTCACGCATGAGGTTATTATTTTGGCGGTCTGTAATATGACCCTGTCACCGGACATGTAGCCATACTTGTCGTTAAAAGATTTAAAGTTGTTGATGTCAAGGTAGGCGAAAGAAAATATCTTATCTTCGTGGAGATAAGACCTTACGAATTTTTCTATTGCTTTATTGCCGGGCAGCTTAGTGAGCGCGTTGGCGTGGAATTGATGGTTCGCGCTTTTCAGCGACAAAGCTATCCTTATTTCAAGGTCTATGGGGTCCGGCGGCTTTATCAAAAAGTCGTCTACCCCCTGCTCAATGTCCAAAAGACTGCGCCTGAGCTGCTTTTTTTCAATAAGGATGATGATGGGGATATATGCTGTTACAAAGTCGTATTTGAGGATCTTGCAAAGTTTGAGCCCG